>CAZFKK010000016.1:0-20162 GCA_964519735.1 uncultured Taibaiella sp. | reverse complement strand
TATAATACCAACACAGCATGGGCCTGATCGATTTTATTCTCCACATTGACCAACATTTAAATGAATTTATCATCCAGTATGATAAATGGGTGTACCTGATTTTATTCGCGATCATTTTTGTAGAAACCGGCCTGGTGATTATGCCTTTTCTTCCCGGTGATTCCTTGTTATTTGCTGTAGGGATGTTTGCGGCCCAGGGATCTCTGGATATAACCTGGAGTATTGTCATTCTACTTACTGCTGCTGTTTTAGGTGATGGCTGCAATTATTTTATTGGCAAATACGTAGGCCACCGGATCCTGAACTGGAAGTTATTCGGGAGAAAACTGGTTAAGCCGGAGCATTTGGAAAAGACCCACCAGTTTTATGAAAAACATGGTTCTAAAACCATCATCATCGCCCGTTTTGTTCCTTTTGTGCGCACTTTTGCCCCTTTTGTGGCGGGGGTAGGTAGTATGAATTACCGCACCTTCCTTACCTATAACGTGGTAGGCGGTATTTTATGGGTGGTCGGCCTTTCTTTGGCGGGGTACTTCCTGGGAGGTATTGATATCGTCAAGCATAATTTTGAGAAGGTGGTCTTCTTAATTATTCTCATTTCTGTATTGCCCGTTATTATCGGGGTTATTAAATCCAGGTTGGGTAAGAAAGAAGGGGTGTAGTTCTCGTTAGAACTATAGTATGCAATTGCCTACATATCCTCTATGGATAATCCTATAAACTGAGCATCATATTCCCGGTATTGTACAGCAAGCTTTTTGGCTTTTTCTTTTAATCCCGGGATGTTGATGTTGTCTTTCTTCAGTTTTACTTCAGCGAAAAGTATGGATTTAGTCAAATCGTTAACCCCAACTATATCAATTTCATTTTGATTGCCTTTTTCCCAATAAGTGCCTAAACCGGAGAAATTACCTTCTTCGATCATCTTTTCCCTGAAATACTTTTCAAGAACACGACCACAATAGGTGTTATAATCCCGTTTGATGATTTCTTTGATATAGCCGAGATTGCCGATTTCTACTGCACTTCTGTATTTATAGATGAACCGGAACCAGAAGTTTAAGAAATTGTCGTTGATCCGGTATTTTACAGAACGACTATTGGTTTTTGCAAACATGGGTCTCACCTTACTGATGAGACTATATTCCATTTCCAGCCTGTCTAAAAACCCACCTACCGGCATTTCCATAATGGATTCTATTTCCCCTCTTGATGTTTTAGAGGAGGCAATCAAAGAAAGAATGGAAAAATAATTGCCATATTCTTTTCCGAATTCCTCTATGAGTACATTCTTACCTTCATCCAGGAATAAGGAGTTTTCAGATAAGAGGGCATCCAGGATGTCCTGAAACGTAAATGCCCCGGCTTCAATTAAGAGCTCGACATATTTAGCTACCCCTCCGGTAATCATATAAAAGCTCAACAGGTCCTCATGGGTATATCCAGGATAATGGTCGTTCAGGATCTCTTTAAGGGTTGAAATAGTAAAAGCCCGGACATGGATTCGTTGGGTAGCCCGTCCGAACAAGGGTTCCTTCGCATCTTCAAATATGCGGTTCATCAGTGAATAGATCGAACCACATAAGATAAGGTTAAGTTTACTTTCACTCTTCTGGCTATCCCAGATATTTTGCATATCGCTGTAAACAGAAGGATTGACGGAAGTAAATTCCTGGAATTCATCAATCACCAGCGTAAAATGCCTGGTTTTAGACAACTCCATCAAATACCCGAACAGGCTTTTGAAGGTCTTATGAGTTCCAAAAATTTCAACATTTAACTTATAGCGTATTTCCTGTACAAACTCTTCGCACAATAAAGCTTCATTTTTTTTTGCTACAAAGAAATAGATCATGGGTCTATCTTCATAGGCCTTAACCAGGAGACTGGTTTTTCCAATTCTTCTGCGGCCTATCACAAATGTCATTTGTGCAGCTTGCTTAGATCGTTGCTCCGTTTTGTCCAATAGCAGCAACTCTTTTTCCCTATTGTAGAATTCCATAGTAAATGCCATTATCGCAACATGGATTACCGTAATGTGAGTTGCGATAATGCAAAGATAGTATATTGCTGCATAATTAAAGGTAAGTAAAGAGTAGGGTATAAAGTATGATCCAAATTTGATAATGTTTTTTTATTTTGTAAATTATTGATTTTCAAATTATAGACTTAGGCAGAAGGCTATTGATTTTAGTTCCATAAGGTAAAAATACATGAACATAGGAACTTTAATTATAGTAGATTTCTGTCTGGGTGATAGACAATTTGGGTCAACGTGCAACCTGGAACTAAAACCCAAAGCCGCTCTTTACAGGGCGGCTTTGGGTTTTAAATAAAGGAAGGAGCTATGAGATTTAGCGAATCAACTCCACCTTCCGGGATACCACACCCTCATCAGTGACAATACGTACCAGGTAAATACCGGAAGGCAAATGCCCGGTTTGCAGGGTATAGCGTTGCTGTCCGATATCTTTAGCTTCCCATAGCACAGCGCCACTGACACTAAGCATGCTGATGGATTTCATTGATCCCTTACTTTTGTTGTCTATGATGACAAAATGATCTGCAGGGTTAGGATACACCCCGATCAGCTTGTCCAGGCCTTTAAGTTCTCTTATCCCTATAGGTTCTACCTCTTCTTCCACCAGCAGCACTTCTGTATGCAGGCTGTCTATGCCACACATATTGCCTACAATAAGGGAGACGGTATAGGTATCTGCCAGAGCATAGGTATGGGTAGGCGCTGCAGATGTGCTGATCTGGCCATCTCCGAAATCCCAGAGGTAACTGCTGATCTCTTCTGAGGTATAGGCAGTGAATTTTACCTGCCGCAGCCCAATACTATCCTGGGTAATAGAATCTATACTGGGAATATTAACGAGGGTCAGGTTGATGGAATCTGTGCTGCTGCAGCCATTGGTTTTGGATACCCGTACCCAATAGTTGCCTGATGTTTTGGCAATGATGCTGGCAGTCTGATCACCGGTATTCCACAGGCGGCTTAGGCCCAGGTTGCCGGATTCAATGATATAGGGGGCACAAGTGGTGGTGTCGTTTCCTAAAACCACTTCCGGGTAGATACACTGTGTGGCAAAAGAATGTAATTCAGACCATTTGCTGGTGTCACCGGGAGAACAGATAGAGCGTACATAGAAATCATACTTTGTGGAGTCGTCCAGACCTACAGGCAATACATAAGGGTTGTTATCGGTCCTCAGGCGGGTGCCGGTTCCGATGGTAAAACCACTGGGACCATATTCAAGGGACCATTGTGTAGCCCCATTGTTTTCGGTCCAGCCCATATTGGCACCTGTGGTGGTGATCGCTGTAGCAGTCAATGCTGTTGGCGGATAACACACAAAGGTCTTAACGACACTGATGTCGTCAAAAAACAAAGAATAGCCACTGTCGGAAATGCACTGGAAACCCAGGTAATAAACCCCGCTTTTGGTAGGGGTTACTTTGGCTACTGCAGTAACCCAATAGTTGGTATCGGTGACTCCTTTGAATAGGTAGGGGTTGATCATCATGCTGTCTGCTGAATTGGCCGTCCCCATCCATAATTTAAAACTGTCGGTATAACCCTGAGGATATTGGGTACGGTAGGCAAAAGTGATGGTATAAGAGGTATCAGCCCCCAGGGTTAAGCCAGGTGTATACAGCCAGTTGTTGGCGGCACTATAAAAATTGGCATCATAAGAATCGTATTTTAAATAGTTGGGTATAGATAAGGCATTGCTGCTGGTGGTAGCTACCTGCCATTTGGCTGGGCTCTCTTTAACAAAGTTTTCCTGGCTCATGCAGACCGGGAAAGCGGTACCCGCATCAAAATTTTCAGAATAGGGTATGCCGGCTACACATAAAGTACGGAAACTTTTTACAATGCTTAGGGCACTCCGGTCATTGGGACTACAAACACTGCGCACATAGTAATCATAGACCGTGCTGTGATCGAGATCATTCAGCGTATAGGGCTGTGTAGTGGCTGTGGCTACTTTTCCGCTGCCCGGGTTGAATCCTGCAGGTCCGTATTCGATCTGCCACTCCGTAGCGGTGCCGGTTTCTGTCCAGGAGATCTGTGCACTTTTATGACTCACCCTTCTTGCCGTGGCATTGACAGGCACCCGGCATGAAGGCAATACGGAAACGGAGACATTATCGACAATAATATAACTATTCCCGCCAGGAAGCCTGCTTCCGGCATAAAAGCCTACCTTAACCAACCCGTTGTATTTGCTCAGATCAAGGACGACATGCTGGTAGCCTTCCTCGAATGGAGTATTGTTCATGGTCCAGTAGGCAAGGACATCAGCTATTTTCCAGGTTGCCCCGTTATCTGTTGAAATGACAACAGCAAAAGTATCGTCAGACGCACCGACAACCGTCGGAGTGGTACTGCTGTTTAAAAAAGCCAGGTCAAAATCCAGTTGGTATTTGGTACTGCCTGATCCCAGGTCCAGGCTAGGGGAGACCAACCATTCATATTTGTTGGTGCCGAATAAGTTGATCTCGGCAGCTTTATTCGTAGTGCCGGTATGCATCCAGTTGGCGGATCTCCAGAATGTGGAGGCGGATGGCGCCAGGTTGGTCCCTAAAAGCCCGGTTTTGATTTCCCAGCAGGGAGCCGGCCATTTGGCAAAATCCTGGCTGTAACCAGGAGTAAAACTGGCAGGGCATATGGTGGCGAATGGTTCTGCAATAATACTCCATTCACTGGTGTCCCCGGGGCCGCAAATGGACCGGACATAGGCTTGGTAGTCTGTAGCCATCCTCAGGTTATTAATCGTGATGGGCTTTGTACTTGTCGTTACCCTGGGTGCAGTAGCCGGATTTACAGTACCGGTATCATAAGCGATCTGCCATTGGGTAGCTCCCCCGTTTTCTGTCCAGTTCAGACTTGCCGCGACAGGGGTGATATTGCTGACGGTAAGGTCAGAAGGCTCGGGGCATTTAGGAGTTTCCCGGATGGCTACGGCATCCAGTAATATATCATTGGTCAGGCCCACGGTTGCCGTTTCATCTACCACAAAGCGAACCTGTATAGATTTGCCTGCATAAGCGGTTAGAGGTATTGTATAAGCACGCCAGCTGGCTTTACTGCCTTTATTGGTGAAAATAGTGGTCCATACATTATTGTCCAGCACATCTACTTTAAAGGTGCCTTCATTACCGATGTTTTCGACATAGTTACTGAACAGTTCAAATTTTAACTGGGGCTTGGTCAGGTTGCTCAGGTTAACAAAGGGCATGTACAATGTTTTGTCTGCTGCTTTAAAACTATTGTCCGTCCAGGCAAAGGTACCTGCTGCGCGGCCATTGTTGGCAGGCGAGGCACCACTGATGGGGGAACCGGTAAATAACCAGGCCCCGGCTGCATTGGTATTGGAAGAGGACATACTCCAGCAGGAAGGCAGTACAGCACTGGAAAAGGACTCGGATACCGGAGTAGCTGCAGGAGCGCTGATGCTGATACTGCGCACAGCGGTTGTGCTGGAAAGCCCTGATCCGGTACAGGTCACTATGGCCCTGTAGTCTTTAGCTACCACGGTGGTATCCAAACATTCGGTGGTCGTCCTGTTCGGTAGGTTACTGAAGTTATTGGCGCCGGCTATACTGGATTGCCATTGGATATTCAGGCCTGGTGCTGCCTTAAATCCTGATAGAAGAAGCTTTACATAGGTCTGGCCGGGGCAGTAAACAGAGGAATCCGCAATGGTATTGACGGCAGGTGTTCCGCTGCAGGCAGGTGCCGGGGTATAATTGATAATAATATTGGGCCTGTTGGTGCTCGTCAAAAAACTCAAAGTATTCGGGCCTGTAATGGCTGTGCTGCTTGTGGCTCTGATCGTCCTGGGCTCTGCTGTGCTGGGAACGGACGCATACCAGTTGATCGCTCCGGTTGAGGTGGGGTTGCCTGCACCTGCTACTGCTGTTATCGCCCAATTGGAATATACCTCCAGGCTTCCACCTTGGTACGTATAAGCAGATCCGGCATTAATGATCATCCATTGCTCCTGTAGGGTAGGCAGATTATTGGCCGCATCATCAAAATTCTGGAACCCGAATGGGGTAAAACCGGTTGAAGTGTAGTTATATACATTATATATATTGACGCCGGTAGTATACCTGGTCTGGCTGCTTCCGTCCTTCACTGCAATTTTCCAGGCTGCGGTAGCCCCACTGATTAAAGTAGGATTGAAGTTACCCGTACCCCTTTGCCAGCCTAAGGAATGGATAACGGCTCCGGGATAAATGCCTTTGGCAATCAGTTCGGCTTCTGTAAATAAATACACGGCAAAACTGTACTGTGGTGCTGTATTACTTGTGCGGATAATGGGACCTTCTGAAGTATTGATGGTTTTGGTTGTCCCTATAGTATCTGTCTTCTGGGCATTTAAGGAAAAGGTAGTCGCCAGGAAGCAGGCTGTTAACACCGCCAACAACCTATAGCGCACGCTGTACTTGGTAATGAATGTCATAAAATAGAAATTAGAAAAGAAATAAATACTTGATTGTGTTATATTAAAAGGATCACCTGATTAAAGTGAGGTCTCCTTTATGCTCATATTTGGTCCGGTAAATGCCTCCTTCGAAGCGAACCGTGTAGAAATAAGTGCCTAACTCTGCCGGAGCGCCTTTAAAAGTACCATCCCATCCGACTTCAGGGTTAGTAGAAGAGAAAATACGTTGTCCCCAGCGGTTATAGATACTTAAGGCATAAAAATTAATGGGACAACCTGTTTCGATAAGGGGCAGGAAAATATCATTACGCCCGTCCTGGTTGGGTGAAAAGGCCGTGGGCACATTCATAAAACAGGAACAGGCTGCCTGGCTGATGCGTATCGTATCCGTGGCCATGCAATGCCGGTTTTGTGCGCGTACCCAATAGGTTCCTGAATCATTGACATTTAGGGATGGGGTAGTAGCACCGGTGCTCCACAGGATCGCCGTACCTGCCTGCGGAGGTATTTGTGCCTGCAATTGAAGGTTAATGGGAACATCATTGCATAGTAAAAGGTCGTCTCCTAATTTCTGGGTCAGATCGATATAATTCACCTGGATGGTATCTGCCAGGGTACAATTTTCTTTGGTGATGCTCAGCCAGTATTTCCCGCTTTTGGTCACCTCATAATAGTCTGAAGTACTATTGTCCTGCCAGAGATAATGACTGGCACCCGGAACGAATGCTGATAAGGTAAATATGCCTGCGTCACAGAGCAGGGTATCCTTTCCGAGGTTGAAGGAAAAATCACTTCCGCCGACGATGAAACTATCAATGTAGGAATGGCAATCTCCCTTATAGAAAACCCAGTATCTTCCCCTTTTGGTCACTCTGCGCACGGAATCAGTACTCCCGTTATCCCAAATATAAAGTCCGGTTAAAGGTCTGACCTTCAGGTCTATGTAAGTTATGTTCTGGGAGCCGGTTGTCGAACAGATCGTAGTATCCATCAAGGTAGTATGGATGGTATCCTGAGGGAAGGGTAAGACTGCCTCAGCAGGGAGACCGGCCCGGGTTTCCGTACCATTGAGCAGGGGAATAACTGACTTCCTGTAATCACAGGCGAGGCCCCTTAGGTTGGGTTTGTTGATCACGCTCAAAGCGGTTGCCGCCTGGGCAATATAAATTTTGTCGTTATAAAGCCTTAAGACTTGTCTTTCATTTCTTCTGAACGTATCGATCACTACTTCAGAAGCCAGTATCGTTGCTGCCGTATAAGAACTGATATCATATTGCCTGATGGAGGAGGTATTAGTATCCCCATAATGGACATAGAGCAGCCGGTTGTCCGGTGAAAAGCAAGGGCTGAAAGACCATTTGTCATTCAATGAAATACCGTCGGAAACAATGCCTGTTTCTGCATCAAACCGGAAGAGCTGAACACCGCTTACGGTATTGGAGGGTAAGATGGTCGCTGTATTGGAAGCTAAAGCGAGCGTTTTGCGGTCAGGAGAAATGGTTAAGGTACCCATGGCATAACCACCCGCCCTGCCTGTATTGGAAATTACAGGTGTTTTATGAATACCGGAATAGGTTACATGATAAGCTTTAAATTGAGCTGTGTTCCGGTCATGAACCAGTAGCCAGAGGTCGCAATTGTTGCCTGGGATTCCGATCATGCTTTCACTCAGGTTTTCATCCAGCATAATATTTTTCTTACCGGGTATAATATCTCCAAGCCCGCTGTCCAGGCTGGTGTCCACAATAGAATAATATAACCTGCCTGTGGTAATACCGGAAGACCTGGAACCCAGCGAGAATAAATAATACTGCCCCGGCTTCTCCAATGTAGGCAGGATGCATACCCCTTGAGAGGTGCCTCCATCTGCCGTTTGGCCATTATTAAAAGGATTGCCGAGCAGTCCGCTGCCATTAGGCATTACTTTATGATCCCGGTTGAAGCAGGCATTTCCCTGGGAATAAAACTGGAGCTGTCCCGTACTGGGCGAAGCAAAGCTGGCACCGCTCAGGAATGTATTGGATGCAGATTCGAATACCCGGGGCGGATTGGTATTAAAATCCACTCCGGCATGACGTCCGAAGGTCCAAACCTTATTTGCATTTAAAAATTCTTTCCGCTGGTTATAAAACAGTTGGGCATATACATGATGCGGAAGTCCTGGAAGTAAGCTAACTAGAATGCAAAAGAAGTATAGGTAAATTACATATTGTTTGTGTTTGTTCATTAATATTGCTCCTGTTAAAAGATAAATTCAAAATTAGTGATATCATTGCTCTGCTCTATCGGGGTTTTTCCGTATTTTTTGCCCCGTAAAAACTACGTAGTTCTACCTAAATGGTGCTTATTGAATTGATACCTATTTATCTATGCCACCGGGAAGATGTAAGGGCAGAAATCTTCTGCCCTTACACTACCGATAACCGGACATGATCGCCAATATTATAAATCTCAAAATTCATGCCAATTATATACTATGTTTTATAATACAAAAGAGCAGGGCAAAAGTTCACCTCCTGATTATCCGGGACAAAGCATAAGCCTTTACGAGGGATATAAAAATCCTGCTTTTAACAAAATCTTAAACGAGGGACAGGGTAGGTATTATGGGTTTATGCCTGCCGGAACCTGGAAAATGAAAAATTAAATACAAATCATTGCTCATGAAAATTCTTGTTATTTATTCTTCGCAAAGTGGTCAGCTACGTCGCATATTGGATCATATTGTAATGGATATTAAAGATCTGGCTATTGTTGACTACCAGGAGATCAAATTGGTCAAACCATTTCCTTTTCCGTGGACTGCCCCTACTTTTTTTGATGCTATGCCCGAATGTGTGTTAGGGGTTCCATCAGCATTGGAACCTATGCCTGGCATGAGTACGGATTATGACCTGGTTGTATTGGGTTACCAACCCTGGTTTTTGTCACCATCTAATCCGACGATAAGCTTTCTTAAAAGCGAATGGGCGCAGGTATTAAAGGATAAACCCGTAGTCACCGTGGTGGGTTGCCGTAATATGTGGTTGAATGCACAGGAGCGCGTGAAAGAAGAGTTGGCGCGATTAGGAGCCCGGCTGACCGGACATATTGTGCTGGAGGACAGGCATAGTAACCTGGTAGCTCTGCTGACCATTATCCGCTGGATGTTTAAAGGGCAGAAAGAGGCTTCGGGCTGGTTGCCTGCTGCCGGGGTTTCGGACCAGGAAATTGAAGCCGCGCAACGATTCGGGAGACCTATCTATGAGTACATTGAAGGGAATAAGGAAGAGCAATTGCAACCTCAGCTCCTGGAATTAGGGGGGATAAAATTGAGGCCCAACCTGATTGTCATGGAGAAAAGGGGGGTAAGCCAGTTTCCCAAATGGGCCCGGAAAGCGAGGGCATTGGGTGGTCCGGGCAGCGAGGCACGAAAGCCGGTCATCAAAAAATTTCAGCGCCTGCTTATTGTGGCGATATTTGTATTATCACCGATTACTACCCTGATTGGGGCCATTCAGACGGCATTGAATAAAAAGGCCTTATTACGCGAGGTGGATTATTTTAAAGGAACGGCATTTCAACCCGGTAAACTGAAATAAGCAGTTGCCCCGGCAGCGGTACAAAGCACAGTAAACCTTATTCTTTGTGTCCCTGTCCGGGGCAAAATAGTTCTTCTATGGCAATCTTTTAGATCACTACATTGATCATCCGTCCCTTTACATAAATGAACTTTTTGATGTCTTTGCCTTCTGTCCATTTCTGAACGATAGCATTAGCCAGTACCTCCTGTTCTACAAAAGCTGCTTCGGCATCCAGGGCGAATTCCATTTCCGTACGGGCTTTTCCGTTGATGGCTACAGGATATACTTTACTGTTTTCCGTAGTATATTCTGCTGCCCATTGAGGAAAGGAGGCTTTGACGACCGTACCTTCATGACCCAACTGTTGCCAGAGTGATTCTGCCATATGTGGCGCAAAGGCCGCGATGAGCCGGACTAACGGATCCAGTATCTCCCGTTTATGGCATTGAAGCGTCATTAATTCATTCACACAAATCATGAACTGGCTGACTGCTGTATTGAAAGAAAAGCGTTCAGTGTCCAGCTCAATCTTCCTGATCGTTTTATGTAATACTTTTAATTCCGCATTATTGGCGGCTTCATCAGTCACGATCCAGCCTTTTTGTTCATCATGAAACAAACGCCAGAATTTTTTGATAAAACGATGCACGCCTTCTATGCCTTTGGTATCCCAGGGTTTGCTGACATCAATAGGACCCAGGAACATTTCATACATCCGGAAAGTATCCGCACCATACTGTGCCACAATATCATCAGGGTTTACTACATTATATTTGGATTTGGACATTTTCTCCGTTTCGACACCACAGAAATAGTATCCGTCTTCCAATAGGAATTCAGCCCCGGCATATTCATTATTTTTTGTTTTTAGGAACGCATCAATATCCAGTACGGTACCGTCAACAATGCTCACATCTACATGGAGCTTATCTACCGAGGGATAATTATCTTTCAGGCCGTGGGATACGAAGGTAGAAGTACCCGTAATGCGGTACACAAATCGGCTGCTGCCTTGTATCATACCCTGGTTGACCAGCCGCTTAAAGGGTTCATCAAAGCTTAGGTAGCCAAGGTCATGCAATGTTTTGGTCCACATGCGACTGTACAGCAGGTGCCCCACTGCATGCTCTGTGCCTCCTATATACAGATCCACCTGTTGCCAGTAGTCCGTAGCGGCTTTATCTGCCAGGGCCTGGTCATTACCGGGATCCATATAACGCAGGAAGTACCAGCTACTGCCTGCATATCCCGGCATCGTGTTGGTTTCCCGCTTTAGTAAATTACCTGATTTGTCTTTGACATACATCCAGTCTTCGATATTGGCCAGGGGGCTTTCTCCCTCAGGCCCCGGTTTGTACTGGTCCACATAGGGCAAATGAAGGGGAAGCAATTGCTGTTCTTCAGGCAGATCCAGGGCTGCTTCATCCAGGGTATAGGGGATATTATTTTTATAGACCAC
Source organism: uncultured Taibaiella sp. (assembly GCA_964519735.1). Lineage (GTDB taxonomy): Bacteria > Bacteroidota > Bacteroidia > Chitinophagales > Chitinophagaceae > Taibaiella. Next base: position 8,679 of record CAZFKK010000016.1, on the reverse strand, counting down.
CGGGAAAGGCTCCCCCCAATAACGTTGCCGGCTAAACCCTGCATCACGTAATTTATAATTTACTTTCCTGGCCCCCAGTCCTTTTTCTTCCAGGACCTGCAGCATTTTTTGGGATGCTTCGGAGGCAGAAAGCCCGGTTAAGAAATCACTATCCTCCAATATTACATTTTTGGAAGATACTGCAGCGCTGCCGGTAAATTGTGCGCCGAAAATATTAGTAACCGGAATGTCGAAGTGCCGGGCAAAAGTAAGATCCCGTTCATCCCCGGCAGGCACAGCCATAATGGCGCCGGTTCCATAGCCTGCAAGGACATATTCGGATATCCAGACCGGCAATCTGCGACCGGTAAAAGGATGGATACAATAGGCGCCGGTAAAACAGCCGGAAACTTTTTGTTCTGCCATACGTTCTCTTTCACTACGGCTTTTTACATAGGCTACATATTGGTCCACAGCTGCTTTACAGTCAGGAGTCGTAATTTTGTCCACCCATTCCTGTTCGGGGGCCAGCACCATGAAGTCCACCCCGAACAGGGTATCCGGCCTCGTGGTGAAAACTTCCAGGAAGGCATCGTCGCGGCCTGTATCCGCTATCGGGAATCGCACCGAAGCCCCTTCACTGCGGCCGATCCAGTTGCGCTGCATCTCTTTCATCGCATCCGTCCATTCCAGGTGATCCAGGCTATACAGCAGGCGATCGGCAAATTCCGTGATCCTCAGGAACCACTGCCGCATTTTCTTCTTTTCTACGGGATGGCCTCCCCGTTCACTGACGCCGTTGACCACTTCATCATTAGCCAGGACCGTACCCAAAGCTTCACACCACCATACTTCCGCATAGTCGAGGTAAGCCAGCCGGTACTGCATCAGGATCTCCCGTTGTGTGTCTTCAGATTTAGCCTTCCACGCTTCGGCAGTAAAGGGCTCACCAGCGTCGCCGGGAGCAGGATGTGCCTCATTACCCTGTTCTTCAAATATTGTGATCAATTCACTTAATGGAGCGGCCTTTTGGCTATGCCGGTTGAACCAGCTTTTAAATAATTGGACAAAGATCCATTGTGTCCATTTATAATAAGCGGCATCACTCGTGCGGATCTCCCGGTCCCAGTCATAGTTAAAACCAATATTATTGAGTTGCTCTTTGTAGCGGGCTATATTTTTCTCAGTAGTTACAGCGGGGTGCTGGCCCGTTTCCAGGGCATATTGCTCTGCCGGCAGTCCGAAGGCATCAAAACCCATAGGATGCAATACATTATACCCTTTCATAGTTTTGTAGCGGGCAAAAATATCAGAAGCGATATAACCCAGGGGGTGGCCTACATGTAACCCGGCGCCGCTGGGGTAGGGGAACATGTCCAATACATAATATTTCGGCTTCCCGGGATCATTACTGATTTTATATACTTGCTGTTCCTTCCAGAATTGCTGAACAGTCTGTTCTATTGTTTTAAAATTATAGTCCACTGGGTTTTATATTTAATTGCCGGTTGTAGAAAAAATGCAGTCCTCAAAAAAGGCCTTAACTTAAGGGGGGAAGCCACATGGCACCGCCCACACTGCTGCGGCTGGCGCCGGTAACGCTATGCAGCACATTGGTTTCTTCTCTCCATCTCAAGGTACCTATAAGGGCCATCGCAACAGCTTCTTTGTATTGAATAGTGGCTTCATCAGGCAGTACCAGGCTGATGTCCGTAATCCGGCTCAGAGCGGCCTGGATCTGTTCCACCAGGAAATGATTGAAGGCGCCGCCACCGGTTACCAGCATTCTTTGGGCTACTCCCGGTTGGGCGTAGGGCAGTACCGCTTGTGCGATCTGTAGGGCAATATGCTGCACTGCTGTATGCAGGGCATCTTCTATCCCGCTGATACCGGAAAAATGAGGTAAGAGCTGTTCCCCGGTAAAACTATTGGCCAGGGATTTCGGACCGCTTTGCTGGTAATAAGCATGGCTGTTTAATACAGGCAGCACCGCGTCCACCTGTTTGCCTCTTCTCGCCAGGCTTCCTGCTTCATCATAAACCTGTCCTTGCTGCAGGGCGAAATGATTGAGCAATTGATTGGCCGGGCAGATATCAAAGGCAACAGGATGTTCCCTGTTGATGGTTACATTGGCAATACCCCCCAGGTTCAGACAAAAATCATAGTCACCAAATAAAAGCCGGTCAGCAATAGGAACAATAGGGGCGCCCTGTCCGGATAAGGCTACATCCATATGCCTCAGGTCACTGATGACGGGCAATAAGGTTTGCGCGGCCAGGGCAGCGCCATCCCCGATCTGCATCGTTGTCCGAGTTTCAGGCTCATGCCATACGGTATGGCCATGCGAGGCAATAAAGTGTATTTTATGATGCAATTGATGTTCCTCTATAAACTGATTTACCTGCTGTGCCAGGAAATGCCCGTAACGGGTATGTAACCTGAGAAAGTCAGGTACACTCAGTTGCGCTGCATGTTTCAATTCCTCAGCCCATTTTCCAGGGTACGACATACATTGCGCCTCCTGTATCCGGAAGCTCCATTTTCCACTGATTTCTGTCAATTCCACCAAAGCAATATCCAAACCATCCAGTGAGCTGCCTGACATGAGGCCAACTACATTATAGACCATTATATAATAATTATTATGCGACCAAAACGGGTGATCAAATCGTCTGCAAATTAAGAAAAGTATTCCTGTTCTGAATAGCTGGCCTGATTACGATGCTTACAACAGGTTGTTAAGCCACCACTTCTGCCTCCAGGTCATAATCAAAAGCCTTGGTAATTCTAGCCTGTACAAAATCACCTATGGGAAGTGCCTCTTCTGAATGAATAATCACTTCATTATCTACCTCTACGCTATCATATTCCGTACGGGCAATATAGCGTCCGGCTTCTATTTTATCAATAAGTACCTTAAATTCTTTGCCAATAAGTTCCTGGTTCTTTTCATAAGAAATTTCCTGTTGTACCTCCATTATTTCCTGCGCACGGGCCTCCTTTTCTGCAGAGGATAGGGTATCCGGGAGCTCGTGGGCACTGGTATTCTCTTCATGAGAGTAAGTGAAGATGCCTACCCGCTCGAAACGGATCTCCTCGAGGAATGATTTCAATTCTTCCACATCATCCCGAGTTTCACCGGGGAACCCGGTGATCATGGTAGTCCTTAAGGCTACTTCAGGTACTTTATCTCTTATTGCTGCGATCAGGTCATACATCTCCGCTTTACTGATTTGCCGTTTCATTGCTTTCAGCATAGGGTCGCTGCAATGTTGTAAGGGCATGTCCAGGTAATTGCAGATGTTCTCCCTTTCTTTCATGACATCTAATATTTCCATTGGGAATTTAGAAGGATAAGCGTAGTGCAAACGGATCCATTCCAGGCCGGGTATATCTGACAAATGCTTCATTAAGTCGGGAAGCATTCGCTTTTTGTAAATGTCCAGGCCATAATAGGTGAGTTCCTGGGCGATCAGCATCACTTCCTTTACCCCGTTTTTAACCAGGTGCCGGGCTTCCTGCACAATTTCCTCTATGGTTTTAGAGATGTGGCCGCCACGCATCAGTGGAATGGCACAAAAGGAACAGGTACGGTTGCAGCCTTCGGAGATTTTAAGGTAAGCATAATGCTTGGGCGTACTCAACATACGTTCTCCCAGCAATTCCTTTTTGAAATCAGCATTCAGTTCCCTGAGTATAAAAGGGAGTTCCAGCGTACCGAACCAGGCATCTACTTCGGGGATCTCTTTGGCCAGGTCGCCTCTGTAACGTTCACTCAAACAGCCTGTAACATATACTTTATCCAGCCTTCCTGCTTCTTTGTAAGACACCTGTTCCAGTATGGTGTTGATCGATTCTTCTTTAGCCTTATCTATAAAACCACAGGTATTGACTACCACTATATTATGATCAAAATGCTCGTTTTCATGTGCTACTGCGATCTCATTGGCACGTAGCTGACCACTCAGCACTTCACTATCAACCAGATTTTTGGAACAGCCTAATGTAATGATATTTACCTTGTTTTGTTTGAGTGTTCTGCTTTTCATCCCTTTCGTTAAGGGTGCAAAGTTACTATTAAATTGTGGAGAATATATTTTCCCGCAGCGCTTCGCTGATGGGTGCCGCTGATTTCTATGTTGAAGCATAGCCACTTTTATATGATTTGTTCAGATTCAATTTTCTGTTTTTATTTTTTTTGCTGATATTGCGCCATATGAGTGAAATAAACAAAATAGCTATTTTAGGAAGTGGGAATATCGGGCTGTCGTTGGCCAATGGCCTGGTCAATTCCGCTTATTGCGATGCCGCGGATATCCTGTTGACCCGCAGAAATATACATGCTTTATCGTCTTATGCCGAACGTGGTTTTCAAACCAGCAATGAAAATGCAAAGGCGGTTGCTGCAGCGGACATCATCATTCTGGCAGTTTTGCCACAGCAATTAAATGGGGTATTGGAGGAGATCCGGTCCTCTGTAGTACCTGGCCGTCATCTTGTGGTATCCATAGTTTCGGGAGTTTCCTGTGCAGCCATCCGGGAAAGGTTAAACCTGGAAGCATTGGAGATCGTGCGGGCCATGCCTAATACGGCTATATCCATAGGGCAGTCTATGACTTGTATGGCGACTGACAGCGCCACTGCACTTCAGATGAGCAGGATAGCAAAAATGTTTGAAAAGGTAGGTTCCGTAGTTCAGATCAATGAAGAGCTCATGACTTCTGCTACTGCTTTATGTGCCTGCGGTATTGCTTTCTTTTTGCGGGCGATCAGGGCTGCATCACAGGGAGGCGTGGAGATCGGCTTTCATGCTGAAGATGCGCTGAAAATGGCGGTCCAGACGGCAAAAGGAGCTGCTGATCTTTTATTGCTGAAGGGTAATCATCCCGAATATGAGATTGACAAGGTGACCTCACCCAAAGGATGTACCATAGCCGGTTTAAATGAAATGGAGCATCAGGGGTTCAGTTCCGCGCTGATTAAAGGCATTAGACTATCCGCAGCAAAGGCAGCGGGGTTATATACTCATGATTAAGGCTTTGCTTTGCCATCAAATAGCAAAATCCGTTCTCAAAAAGCAGGATCCCGCTTTAACCAGCCTGTAATGCTCATCCTGGGTTTATGAACCAGGAGCACTTCATGTTCCAGCTCGCTGCTTTTAAAGAAAACGCTTTTGCCATGTACCGGGCTGATATGTTGCTGACTGTCTTTATGATAAATGCATAATTCACCCCCGTCTTCTTCTTTCCAGTCTGTGTTCAGGTACATGATCATGGAATATTGCCGGCTGTCATTATTTTTGAACTGGTCAAGATGCCGCTTATAGAAATCCCCTTTACGGTATAAAGTATAGTGAAATTCATATCCTGTAATGCCCGTATAACATGTGCTGTTCAAATGGCTGACGAAATGATCCATCAGGTCAAAAAAATCATTTTCATGGGGGTTGTTATGTTTGCGGTCCAGCCAGTAGATGGCATCACTCCTGACGGATTTATTGGAAACAATAACTGCTGCATTTCCTGTGCCGGCAGCTGATAGCTGGTTGTTGGAATAGAGGTTGATCAGGTTTTCTTTCAGATGAGCAGAGAGTGATGCACTTAAGAAATTTTCCGCTATGCCGACTTTATGGTCTATGAAACTATTGATGAGGTCATTAAAAGGTTGTTGCAACAGAGTAATTGAGTAAGATAATTGGCTGATTGCCGTTAAGGCAGCGAAGGTAGTTTAATTCTATTTTATTTTTATATAAATATGCCTGATATTATTGTTTCCCGCCTCCCTTTCGTCAATTATAAATCTATCTATAGTCTTAATAAGGGGCAATAATTTAGGAAAGCCATAGTTCCTGGGATCAAAATCCGCTTTCTTTTTCAGGATAAAGTTGCCCAGGTTACCCAGGAATGCCCAGCCGCTTTCGTCGGCCAGATCCTGTACACTTTCCACCAAAAGATGGACTAAAGATTTATCTATTTTGTTTAAAGGCTTGCTTTGGGGTTTAGCGCTGCCTTTTACTTGTGGGGTTTTGGCTACTGCCGAACTTGCAATGTTTTTCAGGATTTCTATATAGATAAACTTGTCACAGGCTGTAATAAAGGGGAGCGGTGTCTTTTTTTCTCCGAGGCCGATCACTTTCATCCCGGCTTCTCTTAACCTGATGGCCAATCTTGTAAAATCGCTGTCACTGGACACGATGCAAAAACCATCTACTTTCCCGGAATACAGGATATCCATCGCATCAATGATCAAAGCACTATCAGAAGAGTTCTTCCCGGTAGTATAGCTGTACTGTTGAATAGGGGTGATCGCATTTTCCAATAAAACATTCTTCCATCCGGAAACGGTGGGTTTGGTCCAGTCTGCATAGATCCTTTTTATAGTTGGGGTACCGTTTTTAGCTATTTCCTCCAACATTTCCTTTATTTTAGAATAAGGGACATTGTCTGCATCAATTAAAACGGCTAATTGTTCATCTTTCATTTGTGTTCAATTATGAGGTGAGTATGGAAATCATCCTTCAACAAAAGGAGCTCAGCTATTTTGCTTATCCCTAATTATCTGCAATTATACTAAAATAATATTAATATTAATGTATTGCCACCCGGAAAAACCTCTTAAGGAAAACGGTAAGGGTAGATAGCTTCCTTCTTTGTCAATGTTTCGTTACTAGCTCACGAAACCACAACAATTTTAATAAAAAGCTGTTTTTTTGCAACCGAATGAACATTCAATTAAGTGATATAGCGGAAAAAAAGCGCGCCATATTTGCAAGCACATTATTATTAATCAATGACTTAGGGTTTCATGGAACTTCTATGTCCTTGATAGCACAAAAGGCTGATGTAGCTACAGGAACGATATACCACTATTTTAAATCGAAAGATGATTTAATTGTGGAGTTGCTACGTTTCAGTAAGCAATTGGCTTTTGATGCCACCTTTGGGAAGGATGATCCGGGCCGGCAATATGCGGAACGTTTTCAATTGATATGGGGGAATCTTTACCACCATTATATCCGGCATCCGGAGATCCTGGGGTTTTTCAACCAGTTTTATTCTTCTCCCTATATCAGGACGATCCCGAATATTGATACCATGTGTTTTCAGAAGGAGTTCACCGGGTTTATTATTCAAGGTATAGAAAATGGCCATGTGCAGGATATTAATCCCGATATTATCAGTTCCATTTTTATCGGGAGTGTCATTACCGCTGCCAAAAAGCAGATCAACGGCCAGGGTTCTTTTCATGAGGAGGATATACAAAGTGCAGTGACCATTATCTGGGATGGTATCAAAATGAAATAATCATATAATTGCTCATCAACAAATTATGGATATTAGAAAGGAGGTCATTCGTTGCTTATTACTTTTACTGGTTTTAATTCCAGGTTGGGGAAGGGCGCAAATTAATACGGACAGTAAAGACCTGACCGCTAAAGCCCGGCTCCAGGATTGTATCGACTATGCACTTGAGCATTACGCAGCGGTACAAAAGGCATTGATAGACGAAGAAATAGGTAAACGGGAGATTGCCTCCTCTTTGTCGGGATGGTTTCCGCAGATCAATGGCAATGCATCTTACAACTATAATGTCATCATACCCACTGCTGTTATCGGGGATCAGACGATCAGGATGGGCCAGAAAAATGCGGCCGCATTCCTATTGCAGGCTGATCAGCAGATCCTGAATCCCGGTTTATTGCAAGCGTCCAGGGCGGCTAAGTATGTGAAGCAAATGAATGCCCAAAATACGGAAAACAGTAAAATTAGCACCATTGTAGAAGTGAGCAAGGCTTATTATGATATCCTGACCAGCGAAGAGCAGTTGGTCATCATAAAGGAGAATATAGCCAGGGTGCAGCAGCAGGGTAATGATGCCCGGGCACGCTATGAAGCGGGTTTAGTAGATCAGACAGATTACAAACGGGCCCAGATTGCTCTAAGCAATGCGAAAGCTGACGAAAAGCGTACAAAGGAAGCTTTAAAGTATAAGTATGCCTACCTGAAAGAATTAATGGGTCTTCCGGCTGACCGGACCCTGACTTTATCTTTTGACAACGCTACTATGGAGGACCAGGTATTATTGGATACTGCAGCAGCATTAGATTACCATCAGCGGATCGAATTCCGGCAGATACAGACACAACAGAGATTACAGCAGGTCAATACACAATACAACAGGCTGACTTACCTGCCGGACTTATCCGCATTTTATAATTATGCCTTAGATTACCGTAATAATGAATTTTCGGCACTGTGGAACACCGATTATCCACGTTCTGTTCTGGGGTTATCGCTGAATGTACCCATCTTCCAGGGAACGAAACGCATACAGGAGATCAGGAAATCCAAATTGATGGAGGAGCGTTTGGATTGGGATATGGTTCATCTTAAAAACCAGATCAATACCCAATACCAAATGGCAATGGCTACCTATAAAGCTAACCTGAATGATTGGAAAACGGCCCGGGAAAATGTCACCTTGTCGGATGAGGTCTATAAAATTATCAAGCTGCAATACGATGAAGGTCTGAAAACTTACCTGGACCTAATGACGGCGGAAATGGATTTACGCACTTCACAAGTCAATTACTTAAATGCACTTTATGCGGTACTTTCCGGCAAACTGGATGTACAAAGGGCCCTTGGGGTTATTCAACCCAATTAATTTAAACACCATGCAGCGGGCAGGCTGCAAAAA
>CAZFKK010000015.1:0-20516 GCA_964519735.1 uncultured Taibaiella sp. | reverse complement strand
TCGTAGGCGCCCAAACAGAATACCCGCGTCAGAACACACTTGTTGTGAATGTGGGCACGGCTATCACTTATAATTTCATTCAAAAAAACACAACGTTCAGGGGGGGGAATATCAGTCCGGGTATCCATCAGCGGTTCAGGGCTTTGCATGAGTTCACTGATCAACTGCCCTGGATTGAATTAACGGGGGATATTCCCTTGCTTGGGTACGACACGGCGACCAGCATCAGGAGTGGCGTCATTTGGGGGGTTGCTGCAGAAATAGATGGATTTTTAAATTTATACAGAGAACAATATCCTGATTTAAATGCCGTTTTAACGGGTGGTGATGCTTCTCTTTTTGCCAACAAATTGAAAAACCGGATATTTGCAGATTCCCAACTACTCATGAAGGGGCTAAACACAATCTTACAACATAATGTGCGCTAAACTCAGGACGCAATTTTTACTATCGATATCCCTTATTACCTCTGGTTTACCTGCTATGGCCCAATCAGTCAATGATGCCGCCGGTCCTAAATCCACGAAAGAAAACTCACCCTATTCAAGGTATGGAATAGGAGACCTCGTGGACAACCGCCAGGCGGGCATACGGGGAATGGGAGGAGGTGCCACAGCGTATATGGACTTTTTTGCGGTAAATTCCTTTAACCCGGCTTCGTATAGTTTTCTAAAAGTAACCTCCCTGGATTTTGCCTTCGAAGGACGCTCCCGGAACCTCGTCATGGGCAATAATGCCACAACTTCAGGTACAGCTACATTGTCCTACCTGAACCTCGGCGTTCCCTTAGGGAAACATGCAGGAATGAATATAGGTCTGACCCCCATGTCCAATACCTATTATAATGCCAATGATTCTCTTACCGTAAACGGAATCGGCCCCTCTTTATTTAACTATAACGGAGAAGGTGGTATCCATTATGCCTACCTTGGGTTATCAGGAAAATATAAAGGATTGAGTATAGGTGTAAATGGGGGTTATGCTTTCGGCAGCTCCCGGAATTCCAGCATTTTTCAGCCTATTGATCCTTATGATACCCTCCCGCTACGCGGCACTGAATTCTCTAAATATAATTCGATCGGAGGGTTATACTGGAAAGCAGGCCTGATGTATCACGCCTCTTTAAAAAAGGAACAATACATTAATATCGGGGCTACAGCCGCCCTTTCTCAGCAAATCAATGTAACCCGGGATGCTTATGCCATCGGGTTCCAGTACGTAGGTACGGGATCCAGCACTTTGATTCAGCGCGATACAATCCCGCAATCCACTGTAGTAGGAGCTAAAGGAATCATCCAAATGCCGGCCGAATACAGCTTTGGAGTACATTATGGCAAAGAACGTAACTGGGACTTTGGCGCAGACATTGTCTATACAGACTGGAGTACGTTCAGCAATTTCGGCGATCGCTACGGCATTGCGGAAAATGCCTACCGACTCTCTCTTGGCGGGGAACTTACCCCTAACCCGGAAGCAATGAAAAATTATTTTTCCACCGTTACTTATCGCCTGGGTTTTTATTACGGCAAGGATTATCTTAACCTCAACCAGACTGACATCAACTACTTCGGAGGGTCAGCAGGTGCTTCATTTCCTTTAAAACGTAATTACACCCAATTTGGCCGGTTACATACCGCATTGGATGTTGGAAAAAGAGGCACTATCGAAAATGCATTGGCCAGGGAAGTATTCGTTAAATTCACTATAGGTGTATCACTTAATGATATCTGGTTTATCAAAAAGAAATATGATTAACCTTCAGTAAAGAAAACCCTTAGCCTGTAATTTCTATTTTTTATACAGCACGAGGAATGCCGGTCCGGCAAAGAGGGTAGTTGAAGAATTAATTATGAATATCAGGAAAGTATTCCAGGCTATACACAGCAGCGCACAAGAATTATTGCTTGTGCTCTGCTTTATTACGACCCTCGTGACCACATCCTGCAAAAATGAGCTCAACGAAATCCCTTCTGATCTTTCCCTTCAGAACCTCCAGGATGACCGCGCAACTGATGTGACTATTATATTCAGCGAAAATGGCAAGACCAAGGCCCGGCTGAAGGGTAAAGAATTCATTAAGAACGAAAAGGCTAAACCTCCGTATATAGACCTCAATCATGGCCTTAAAGTAGATTTTTTCGATGATAGCCTGAATGTCGAAAGCACCTTAACCGCTCTTACCGCAAGGTATTACACACAGGATGAAAATGTACTGGTAAGAGACAGTGTACTGGTTGTCAACAAAAAAGGAGAAAGATTACAAACGGAGGAATTGGTTTGGAACCAGAAGTTGGAACGTTTTTATACAGATAAATTCGTACGTATTACCATCGGGGACCAGATCACCTATGGAGAAGGACTGGAGGCCAACCAGGACTTCACCTGGTTCCGTATAAAAAAGCAGCGCGGATCCATCCCGGTGAGCGATGAAGAATTTCCCGGGGAATGATCTGCTCTTCGGATACCGCTTTTCATTCGCTATGCCAATGGTCAAAAAGTAATTGGAGGTAATGATTTTCCTCCACTGTAATTACATTATCCGCTTTACTTAAATCAAGCGCAAACTGCAATAAATTATTCCGTTCTTCAGGAGTAGCATCATCATAGAAATCATCCATGTATTTCATAAAATGCTTTTCCCGGTCTTCAGGCTTCAGACTACTGATCTGCACCATTTCCCTGTCCAGGTTGACCGGGAAAGGAAATTCCTGCTCCAGGTAGTCCCGAATGACCAGATCTTCATCAACATTAAATCTGAAATCGGCTGCAGCCAGGATCATTAAAAGATGGTAACCGGCAATAGTTTTGTTGGTTCTGTTGTTGGGCATTAGGCAGGGTACTGTTTTCTATAAGAGACAGGTAAATCTCACAGAGGGTTGGCCATCAGCAAGTTCAAATCAGTATATTTTATTTCAAAACGGCGGGCTATGGGGGCATTGGTCACACAGCCCTTGTATAAATAGACGCCATTACGAATTCCCGGTTTTGCCTGCAACAGGTGCTCTACCCCACCCATATCGGCACATTCCAGCACGATAGGCATTAAAACGTTACTGATCGCCCTGGATGCGGTACGGGACACACCCGAAGCAATATTCGGCACACAATAGTGGATCACATCATATTTCTTAAAAACAGGGTGTTCATGGGAAGTGGGCCTTGACGTTTCAAAACACCCCCCCCTGTCGATACTGACATCAACGACAACAGAGCCGGATTTCATATGGCTTACCATCTCTTCTGTGACGACCACAGGGGTAACGCCATTAACCGGCTTTAAGGCCCCTACGGCAACATCAGCACTGCCCAATTCCTGGGCCAGTTCTTTAGGATCAATAACGGAGGTATATAAACGGCGGCCCACATTGTTCTGGAGCCGCATCAGCCGGTACACTGAGTTATCAAATACTTTAACAGAAGCGCCCAATCCCAATGCCGTACGCGAGGCGAACTCCCCTACTACCCCGGCACCGATAATTACTACCCTGGCCGGCGGCACGCCCGAAATACCTCCTAAAAGGATACCTTTCCCATTATGTACATTGCCCAGGTATTTAGCCGCAGTAAGGATGGCGGAACTACCGGCAATCTCACTCATAGAACGGACAATGGGATAAATCCCCGAATCGTCCTTGATGGAATCAAAAGTAATCCCGATAATTTTCTTTTTCATCAGCGCTTCTACCATAGAGGCCTTTAAAAAAGGCAGGTGTATAGGCGAGATCACCACATGATCAGGACGCAATAAAGGAATCTCTTCTTCTGATATCGGCGCAGATTTAATAATCATATGGGCTTTATAGACCGACTCCTTATCATACACAATCCTTGCCCCCATTTCGCTGAAATCAGTATCAAAATAAAAGGAATGTTCTCCGGCATTGTGCTCCACAACAACTTCATGACCATTTTGTACCAATACGGATACAGCCTCCGGTGTAAGCGGCACCCTGTTCTCCTGGAAGGAAGTTTCTTTCGGAATACCAATCAACAATTGCTGTCTCCGTGGAATGATTTCCAGTGTTTCTTCCAAAGGAATATAGGAAAAAGAAGGAGAAATATGCGGTTTAATATTCATACAAAAATAAAAAGTAAGTTAAGGTGAAAATTAATCATATTAAAACCTTTATACGGTCAGTATCATTCCTGTTCGACCCTCCGAAACGGGCGGAAGGTCACAAAGGTAATTCATCCATCCAGATAATATAAAGTTCAGCACCGGAATAAGTAACTTTTCCGATACTTTACCAACCTCTTTTAACCGGTTGCGCTCCTATGGAAACTTCAACCTTTTTTGCCGTAACCAAAATCTATCCTGTAATAAAACAAAGGTAAAAAGCCTAACTGGTATTGTTGCACAAATGGCTCCTTTCCCTGCGCTGCCAGGTCAGGACTATAGACCAAGGTCAGGACATTCCTCGTATTCAGTATATTAACAAGATCCAGGCCAATCTCATGCATCATTCTGGCGGCATTATACCGGTAGCCCAGCTTCAGGTCCATGCGGAAATAATCCGGGAAACGAAGGGTATTACGCAAACTGTCAATGACCACAAGATCACCTAAAGCATTGGAAGCGTTAATGTCCGGGGGAGAATATAAACGTCCGCCGGCATAAGTAATTTTCAAGCCACTGATTATCAACCCCCGCTTACCCAATTTAAATTCATAGCCCCCCAATATATTCAATGCAAAATGCCCGTTATAATCTGTATTACGGAATACGCCATCGTTGCCTTTAGCCCTTGAATCATATAACGCACCGGTAAACAAGGCATAAAAACCATGCTGAAAACCCTTTTCCAGGGTGAGTTCCAGGCCATAGTTGTAACCGGTCCCTTTGTTCACCAAAGTATCCGGAAACAGCCGTGAAAAGCTGGCACCCTGGTTAAGCCCTGAAAAAGAAGAACCGACGCGGGTTTCGATCGGAATATGAAACAGGTATTGGTAATAAGCTTCCACCTTTAAGCGTAAATGCTCCATCAGGCCCTGGTCATATCCTGCCACCAGGTGTTGGCTCCTCGTAAAACCGGTATTGAAATTATGCATAGCAGCCGCCGGGTATTGAGGCAAATGGGTATAATATTGATACAAAGGCTGTGATTGGCTATGCAATCCATAGCCCAGGGACAGGAGGCTGCGGTCATATAATTGATAACGAACAGCGAGCCTGGGTTCCACGGCAAAAGACTGATTATGACTGAGCCACTGTCCATGCACCCCCGCTGTAGCAGTAAGCCGTTCCGTGGCGCGCCACTTATATTGTATATAGGGCTGCAACAGGTTTGTAGCTCCCTGATAGTTGCTGCGGTGTTGCCATTCCTGTAACGTAGGCGGGTATTGCCTGCTGCTGTCCACAAAATTGACCTGGTATAAGGTATTCATGATACCCAATTTCAGGGTTTGCGCGGCATTCAGCTTATGATTCACAAAGGCATGCGCTACAGTAGTGTGTACCAGGGAATTATAATCGAGAATATTCTTCAGGGAATCTACATCAAAATTCATATTTCGAAACACCTTATCATGGTGCGCAAAGGTCTCACTGTACGTCCGGGCAACCACCAGTTTAAATAAAGTTTGCTTGCTGAAGATAGTCTGAAAAGCCGCCCCGGCTACGCCCATTTTAGCGGAGAAATACTGATCCCGGTCATCTTCCCCATACAGCTCTTCTGAAGGTTCTTTCAGATTACTGACAATCAAATCTATATGGCTGATACCACCAATACCAAACACAGACAAATTACTCTTCTTCCCCAGCGGAAAATTAAGTTTCAGGGCACCATCCTGGTAATTGGGGACCGAGCTGGTTCCTATCCGGATGTTCATGCCTTCGAATAATTTAAGGGTAGAATAACGGTAAGTAAAAAGATAAGAAGCCTTTCGCTGAGAAGACAAAGGACCTTCCAGTGCCAACTCTGTACCCAAAAAGCCCAGTTGTGCACTTACCTCATGCCTTGCCGGGTTGCCATTTCTCATCTTAAGGTCAAATACGCCTCCTGTAGCATTGCCGTACTCTGCGGGAAAAGCCCCGGTAAAAAAATCACTATTACCCAGGGTTTTGTTATTAATAATGCTTACCGGTCCCCCTGAAGTGCCAGGCACTGCAAAATGATTGGGATTAGGAATGTCAATATCTTCCAGCCGCCAAAGTATACCCTGGGGAGAGTTACCCCGTACAATAATGTCATTACGGGAATCATCAGCACCCTGAACGCCCGCATAGTTCGAGGCCATCCGTGCCGGGTCGCCACGGCTGCCCGCAAAACGTTCTGTTTCCTGCACATCAAACCTCCGGGCACTGACCAGGGCCATTTCATTCAACACATCTTTACGCCGTTGCGCAGCGATAACCACTTCGTTTAAGGTCTGCATACGCTCTTCCAGCTCTACCTGAAGGACCACCTCTTTGCCCGAGGTAAATAAAACATCCTTTAGCTGCACTCCATGGTAACCCAGGCTGGTGACCACAACGTTTCGCTTACCCAACGGTATATTGCTGATCAGGAATATACCGGAAGAATCTGTAAGTGTTGCTTGAGCCTGATCCAGATCATCGATCTGCACCGATGCAGCCCAGATGCCAGCCTGGGTTTCTTTATCTACAACCTTGCCCCGCAAGGTTTGTGTTGGCTGCCCCTGTAACCAACAGGGAAAGATACAAAAGGCAATAAGTAAAGCTTTATAGCACATAAACACAATCTGATGAAGCTATAAATATAATCCAATTATCGATACATAAGAAAGTAAATTTTTATTTCCTGCTTTTTTAACCCTAAAGTCTCTTACCTTTAAACACCCGATGTCTTGGAGTGATCCACAGAACCGGAATTCGATTAATAATTATTTATTATAAAATAAATATTTTATGTGCGCACTCAACTTATTGCATCAGATGAAAGCCAACAATAAGGTCGGTTATTTGTTCTCCTAAAAATCGTTGTATGATGATCAGATTACTGGTACTCTCCATATTCCTATCTTCCAATATCACCGCGCAGCAACAAGGGGTGAGCCTGACTCCTGAGGATTCTGTAAGAAACATGATCGAATCGCTGCCTGAAGTCCGGGAAGCTAATGACGTGTATGACTCCCTGACACAGCGCCGGCAGAACATCATCCTCAACATTACAGCTCCCGACGACAAGATGCCCTATTATTATATACAAGCAGGCTATCAAGGCGGTAGCCGGTTTCATCCCCACTTCTACTTTTATGTGGATCTCCCCAATCAAATCATCTATATTGAGGATATGGAAAAAGGGGACCGGACGACAATAGAGCAATGGCGCCTCCGGAGAAACACCTCTCCTTCGCTTCAAGAGCATAATGAATAAATCTCTTTACTTTTTGCACATCCTGTGCAAATCTATTTCCTGTTTTTATTTTTCTTCGGGGCATCTTTGTATTCGCATCTCGGTACGAAGCATTTTCTCATTTATTATTTGAAAATAATTCTTTAAAAGGGATTCCGGTGTAAATCCGGAGCTGTCCCCGCAGCTGTAAGTAGCTCCCTGTTTTATGAAGCAGGCACTCCATCTTCCAGCCATATCCACTGTTCTCCTGAGAATGGGAAGGGGTTGGCAAGAGGCTACAAGCCAGAAGACCTGCCTGGATGCACTGGACCCGAATTCGGAGGAAATGGAAGGGCATCAGTTTTGTTGCATTTGTAAATGCGGCATGATTGCTTGTCTTCTGCAGCTTCTGAAATGTCCATATTATACTAAATAACTTATAATATGAAAGAAATGCAACATGAACCCATCCTCCAAGACAACAAAGATCGCTTTGTCATTTTCCCTATCAAACATGATGATATCTGGCAATTCTATAAGAAAGCCGAGGCCAGTTTCTGGACTGCGGAAGAAGTAGACCTTTCCCCCGATATGAATGACTGGCAGCAAAAGCTTAATGATGAGGAACGCTATTTTATTTCCCATGTATTGGCCTTTTTTGCCGCCAGCGATGGCATTGTTAACGAAAATCTGGCCATCAATTTCCTGAACGAAGTACAATATCCCGAAGCACGGTGCTTTTATGGATTTCAGATCATGATAGAGAATATTCATTCTGAGATGTATTCTTTATTAATCGATACCTACATTAAGGATAATAAAGAGAAAGATCATTTACTCCGGGCTATTGACACAATTCCTTGTGTACAAAAAAAGGCAGAGTGGGCTTTGCGCTGGATAGATAAAGGTAACTTTGCAGAGCGCCTTATCGCATTCGCCGCCGTAGAAGGCATCTTCTTTTCGGGTAGCTTTTGTTCTATCTTTTGGCTGAAGAAACGGGGATTAATGCCCGGCCTCACCTTCTCCAATGAACTGATCAGCCGGGATGAAGGCCTTCACTGTGATTTTGCCTGCCTGCTCTACCAGAACCACCTGGTCAGCCAATTACCTGAAGACACCGTAAAAGAGATCATCAAAGACGCAGTAGCTATTGAAAAAGAGTTTGTATGTGATGCCCTTCCTGTAAGGCTGATCGGGATGAACGCAGATCTGATGTGTCAATATATTGAATTTGTTGCAGACCGCCTGTTACTGGCATTAGGATATTCCAAGATATGGAATGCTGTCAATCCATTTGATTTCATGGAGCTGATTTCCCTGCAGGGCAAAACCAACTTCTTTGAACGCAGAGTCGGTGAATACCAAAAAAGCGGAGTTACCAACCAGGATAAAACACAAAATTCGTTTTCACTGGAAGAAGACTTTTAAAAATACCACAATTCTCAATCTTATCATTCTGATCACTCTATATTTATTACACCTAATCCTACTTACATCCTATGTTCGTAATCAAACGCAGCGGCAAGCCGGAAGCCGTACACTTTGACAAGATCACTTCCCGCATCATGAAACTGAGTTATGGCCTTCAGGTCGACTCAGATGACATCATAGAGATCGCCAAAAAGGTGATCCAGGGCATTTATAATAACGTTACCACGACTGAGCTGGATAACCTGGCAGCAGAAACCTCTGCCTCTTTCACTACCGTGCATCCGGACTTTGCCGTACTGGCCGCCCGTATTGCAGTGAGTAACCTGCACAAAAACACCTTGAAGTCCTTTTCGGAAGTGGCGGACCAGTTATACCACTATGTAGATCCGAAAACAGCAGAAAAGGCACCCTTATATTCTGACGAGATCTACCAGGTTATCAAAACTCATGCCGACCAGATCGATTCCGCATTGATCTATGAGCGCGATTACCATTTCGATTATTTCGGTTTTAAAACGCTGGAACGCTCTTACCTGCTGCGCACCAATGGTAAAATCACGGAACGCCCGCAGCATATGTTTATGCGGGTAGCTATCGGCATACATAAAAATGATATTGAGGCAGCTATTGAAACCTATAACCTCATGAGTGAGAAATGGTTCATCCATGCTACCCCCACGCTATTCAATGCCGGAACTCCTAAACCCCAGATGTCTTCCTGCTTCCTCCTCAGTATGAAAGAAGATAGTATTGATGGCATATTCGAAACCCTGAAGCGTTGCGCTGTCATCTCCCAATCTGCCGGCGGTATCGGGCTAAACATTCATAATGTAAGGGCAACCGGTAGTTATATCAAAGGCACCAACGGCGCATCCAACGGGATCATCCCCATGTTGCGCGTTTTCAATGATACTGCCCGTTACGTAGATCAGGGCGGCGGCAAGCGTAAAGGCGCTTTTGCCATCTACCTGGAACCCTGGCATGCAGACATCTTTGAATTTCTTGATCTGCGCAAAAATCATGGCAAAGAAGAAATGCGCGCCCGTGATTTGTTCATGGCCCTATGGGTATGTGACCTGTTTATGAAGCGGGTGGAGGAGAATGGCGAATGGTCTTTATTTTGCCCTCATGAAGCACCCGGCATGGAAGAATGTTACGGAGCAGAGTTCGAGGCTCTATACACCAGGTATGAACAGGAAGGGAAAGCCAGGAAAACGATTATGGCAAGAGAATTGTGGAATGCTATCCTGGAAGCACAGATAGAAACAGGTACTCCTTATCTCCTTTATAAAGATGCTGCTAACCTTAAATCCAACCAGCAAAACCTCGGCACCATAAAGTGTTCTAACCTTTGCACGGAAATCATTGAATATACAGCTCCGGATGAAGTAGCCGTATGTAACCTGGCCTCTATATCCCTACCCCGCTTTGTTGAAGGCAATAAATTTGATTTCAACAGGCTTTATGAAATAGCTAAGATTGTCACCAGAAACCTGAATAAGGTTATTGACGGCAATTATTATCCCGTAGTAGAAGCCGAAAACTCTAACAAACGCCATCGCCCTATCGGCATTGGGGTACAGGGACTGGCTGACGCCTTCATGCTTTTACGTTTGCCTTTTGAGAGCGAAGAAGCACAATTGCTGAACCGCGATATTTTTGAGACTATTTATTTCGGTGCCATGACTGCCTCCATGGAATTGGCTATAGAACACGGCGCTTATGAAACCTTTAAAGGCTCGCCTTTGAGCGAAGGTAAATTCCAGTTTGATTTATGGAATATTACGCCTACCGACCGCTGGGATTGGGAAACACTACGGAAGAAAATTTTAGAGCACGGGGTACGTAATTCCCTGTTGATGGCGCCGATGCCAACAGCTTCGACATCACAGATCTTAGGCAATAACGAATGTTTCGAACCCTTCACCAGCAATGTGTATAACAGAAGAGTATTGTCCGGAGAGTTTGTCGTGGTCAACAAACATCTGCTTAAGGACCTGGTAGAACGTGGCCTGTGGAATGACCATATGAAAAACCGTTTGATCGCAGCCAACGGATCTGTTCAAAATATAGAAGAAATTCCACAGGAACTGAAAGATATTTATAAAACAGTCTGGGAGATCAAACAACGGAGCATTATTGATATGGCAGCCGACCGGGGTGCTTATATCTGTCAATCGCAATCCCTGAATTTATTTGTGGACCAGCCTAACTTTGCCAAACTTACGTCCATGCATTTCCACGCATGGCGCAAAGGGCTCAAAACAGGTATGTACTACCTGCGGACCAAAGCAGCAGCAGACGCAATTAAATTTACCGTGGATGTGGCTGCATTAAACCGCCCTCAAATTGAAGACATTCAGCAAAGTGAGATAGCCTGTTCCCTGGACAATCCGGAAGAATGCCTGGCCTGTGGCAGCTAGACCTGTATCATAAGCAAACTTTCCAAAAACTAAACCCTTTTGGAAAGTTTGCTTATCTTTGGTTATAGCACACATATCATGGCAGACGAAGTCAACAATTCCCCCCAAAAGGATTATTTCAGGGCCTATCTTCAGGCCCGGACAGATATCAGTGAGGAAAAACTGTCCCGGCTCATCTCCGGCCTCACCCTCAAAAAAGTACCCAGGAATACTCTGCTGCTTCGTGAAGGAACAATATGCAAGCACTCCTTTTTTGTATCCTCAGGCCTCCTTCGGGCCTATACCGTTGACCATAATGGCAAGGAGCATATCCTCCAATTTGCGCCGGAAGGCTGGATCATCAGCGACCGTGACGGAATATATTTCAATGAACCTTCAGCGCTATTCATTGAAAGTATCGAAGCCTCGGAGATCATTTACCTTGATGAAGCATTCCTATGCCAGGTAACGGAGGCTATCCCTGGGTTCGGCTTGCACAATACAACGGCATTACACCACCATATCCGCCAACTCCAAAAACGAATCAATCTATTACTTAGCGCCACTGCAGAAGAGCGCTACCTTGACTTCATCCATCTTTATCCCGACCTGACCCTTCGCGTTCCCCAGTGGATGATCGCTTCTTACCTGGGCATCACACCGGAATCGCTGAGCAGGGTCAGGAAGGAGCTGGCACGTCAAAACTTCAACCCGCAATAGTCTCGCCCCTGGCTTCGGAAGAAATTCCCGGTAAACCACCGATCTTACCCTACATCAATGGTTCCTCCCGGTCAGGTCTGTAATTTTGTGTATTATTTAATGAAAAACAGAAAAACATGACCTTCAAAAGCATTGAAAGAATATTCAATCCACCTACCCCTCATATGGTCGGAGACGGATTCAGGGTACACAATTTTTTCCCCAGCGGCACCGGTATCGGGATGCTAAGGATGAGTCCTTTTATCTTGCTGGATTATAATTCAAAATTTCATTTCCCCCCAACGGACCAGCCGAGAGGCGTAGGCGTTCATCCCCACAGAGGATTTGAGACCGTCACTATTGCCTATCATGGCAAGGTAGCGCATCATGACAGTGCAGGCAACAGCGGTGTGATCGGCGAGGGTGATGTGCAGTGGATGACAGCCGCATCCGGGGTGTTGCATAAAGAATATCATGAAGAAAACTTCAGCAGGGCAGGAGGCGATTTCCAGATGGTGCAACTATGGGTAAATTTACCCGCAAAAGATAAAATGTCCGCCCCAAAGTACCAGGAAATCTCTAAAGATAAAATCAGTAAATTTGTATTACCGGACAATGGGGGTACCATTGAAGTAATTGCAGGCACTTACCAGGAGACAAAAGGCCCGGCCCTGACATTTACACCGCTGGAACTTCAGAATGCCCGCTTAAATAAGGGAGGCAAAGCAACCTTTAGTTTTCCGGCAAGCTATAATACGGGGATGGTCATCGTGGAAGGAAGCATCAAGGTAAATGATACCGAGATGGCCAACGCCGATCAGTTTGTCCTCTTTGGCAACGATGGAGAAAATATAACTATTGAGGCTCTGGAAGATGCCGTGATCCTGGTACTTAGCGGAGCGCCGATTAATGAACCGCTGGTGTCTTATGGCCCTTTTGTAATGAACACAAAGGGACAGATCACTGAAGCGATACAGGATGTAAATATGGGTAAATTTGGCTACCTGGAAGTTTAAGAAATATTTCTTCTATAGGACATATTTCAACTTTTCAAAAACAACCCACATAGATACATAGAAATATAATGGCCAAAAGAGTGAACATAAAATCACAGAGTATGGAAACAAGTTTCATTTCCAGGTTCCGCCGTGGCGGAAATGTAAACTCAATAGGGTATAAAACTTATGTATCTATTTGGTTAAAAATAAATTAAACGCAGATAATTGTAAAAGTTCAAACAGCTTCATAATTTAAAAATATAAATATGCAAATAGAACAAAGTGACAACGAAAAAAACGGCTATTTCAAAGCCATGGATAATGATGTGGAAGCAGGCAGGATAACTTATACCTGGGCCGGAAAAGACAAACTGATCATTGATCATACAGAAGTCAATCCAGAGTTTAGCGGAAAGGGTGTAGGAAAAAAATTAGTGCTGGGAGCTGTGGCTTATGCCCGCGAACACCAGGTCAAAATAATGCCCTTGTGTCCTTTTGCCAAAAGTGTTTTTGACAGAACCCGGGAAATACAGGATGTATTGTTTTAAATTATTTTATTAGGGTACATACGGGTAAGCACCTCTGCTCCAGGATTAATTCCCGCTCTATCAGCTCAGATGGTGGGCGCGTCCTCGTACGTACCTGAAAAACCTTCCATTAGGAATCATAAGGAAATTATAGTATCTTTACCTCTAATACTGATGACTACACGCTTTCACTGACCTGCGCTTCAATTTTTTCTTCAGTCTTTGCTCCATTGATCGTTTAAGTTCACCTGGTTAATTTAAATGTACATGAATATTTTTGTAAGCAATCTTCATCTTTCTGCAACAGAGGAGCAGTTGAAACATCTATTTTCCCGATTGGGTAATATACAATCCTTCAGGATGATTAAAAGTCTTAGCCCGCCTAAAATCGGTTGTTTTTGCTGGTTGCAAATGGCTTCACCATCAGATACTTTATTTGCTATTACCCACCTTGACCAGACCTTGTTTCTTCACCAGGTCATCAGCGTACACAAAGCCACGCTGCAACAATCCGCCAATAACAGGAAAATTCACATAAAACTCACCACTCCGGAACAGGTGTCCGGGTTAAGAAAGGGCGATATACTCAAACGCTTCCCGGCTAACGGCGCTCCACAAGAAATATTTGATGAAACCCAGGAGGATAATACGGACATTTATACTATACAATCAATTAACCCTACCAATAAAACCATAGGATTAATCATGACCGTTTCCTCACAGACCATGTTTGCCTGGCCTGGTGACATGGAACGGTTAGCCATTACCCCTTACCACCTCCTCTCCGAAAAAACGTGGTGGATTTAACGAAAAGTAGTCAACCTAAACAAGAGATGGATGTTATCAGCAAAAGCAGACTAAAAAATCCAGATAAATGACCTAAATACCTGACTGATAAAAAAAAGAATAATTAATTATTGTTTCTATTCCCCGGTTTCACACATTAAATCGAAAAGCTGAACGGAACTCGCAATCCTGCCGGGGGCCAATCAGCTCTTTACCACATCAGCTTTTCAAGCAGGACTGTTATGATCAAGGTTACCGCAAATACTGTTTTCGATATTCTGTTGCGCCTTCGCGATTATTTCCAGGTAGATACCGCTTTCCGTAATTACGGCAAGGAAGCACCGATCCGATCCGAGCTCTACAATTCGGAACAGATGGAAAAGCACGGCAAGATACTGGCCCGTTCCCATAAATTACAACAACAGGCAGCTTCAGACCAACTTCTGAAAAGGCTGGAAGATAATGAACGGGTATTGCTGGAAGTACGCAACCTGCTGGCTGAAAGCATCAGGTCAGGTAAAACGGTTACCCCTGGCGCCGAATGGTTATTGGATAACTTTTACCTCATAGAAGAACAGATCCTGATCGCCCGGAAACATTTACCCAAAGGGTACAGTGAGGATTTGCCCTATCTTGCAGAGGGCATTTCAGCAGGAATGCCACGGGTTTACGATATTGTTCTGGAAATTATTGCCCATAGCGACGGCCAGGTAGATATCAAAAGTCTAAGCACTTTCATTGCCGCCTATCAGACCGCCACCACACTTACCTTGGGTGAATTATGGGCCTTACCCATCATGCTCCGCCTGGGTGTAATCGAAAATCTACGCCGGGTCTCGGGGAAGATTGCCCTTGATATGATTGACCATAATCTCGCTGATTACTGGGCAGACAGGATGACCACGACCATAAAGGAAGCGCCGGGCAATCTTATACTTACTATTGCAGATATGGCACGCTCCAAACCCGTACTGACCGGGCCGTTCGTCGCCGGGTTTACCCGGAAATTACAAGGCAGGGGACCAGCCTTGGCGCTGGCACTTAACTGGATAGAGCAACAATTGTCTGAAGCAGACAGAAGCAGCAATGACCTGATACAGCAGGAGAGCCAGAAACAGGCAGCAGACCAGGTCTCTGTCAGCAACAGCATAGGCACCTTACGTTTACTGGGCATCACTGACTGGCGTGAATTTGTAGAAAAGCTTAGCAGTGTAGAACAGCTATTAAGGAAGGACAGAACCGGCATTTATCCGCTTATGGATTTTGCCACAAGAGACCGCTATCGTCATGTGGTAGAAACCCTGGCCAAAGCCAGTCCACTATCCGAACCAGAAGTAGCAAGAAAGATATTGGAGCTGACCGCAAGACACCCTTCTGCAGATAACCGGCACAAAGCTCAGGAACATATAGGGTATTACCTCGTAGACAAAGGCCTGGCACAGGCAGAGCAGGCAGTACAGTTCCGCCCAACTTTCTGGCAGACCTGCAGGCGCAAAGCAGGAAAAATGCCGGTGACCCTTTACCTGTCCTCTATTATTATACTCAGCCTGCTTTTGAGCACGGTAGCATTTTCCCTGGCTTATTTAAATGGCACTGAAGGTTGGACCTTATGGCTAGTCAGCCTCTTATCTTTTTCCGGGGCCATTCAGCTTGCTATTGCTTTGGTCAACTGGTGCGTCACCGTGCTCGTCCGGCCTCAATTGCTGCCGCGAATGGATTTTTCCAAAGGCATACCCGCTGAATACCAGACACTGGTTGTTGTTCCCGCACTGATTTCCGACAGGAGAGACATTGAAGAATTGGTAGAGGCGCTGGAGATCCGCTACCTGGCCAACAGGGAACCACATCTCCATTTCGGATTATTGACAGATTTCAAAGATGCGGATCGTGAAACCCTCCCCGGTGAGGAAGCACTCCTCAGCCTGGCCCAGGATCATATCATCGCATTAAATCAAAAATACAAACAAACAGAAGATCTTTTCTTTCTTTTTCACCGGCCCAGAACCTGGAATCCCAGGGAACGGAAGTGGATGGGTTACGAACGTAAACGTGGAAAACTAGCTGCACTCAATGCTTTGCTTCGGCAGCACGGCCGGCATGATTTTTCTTTGATTACCGGCGACTACCACATTTTAACCCGGTCAAAATATGTGCTCACCCTTGATGCGGACACGCAACTGCCCCGGGAAGCGGCCTGGAAGATTATAGCCACCATGGCACATCCGCTCAACCATGCAGTTTATGATGTTAAAAAAAGAAGAGTAACGTCCGGTTACGGCATTTTACAACCCCGGGTAGCTCCTGCTATTCCAAAAACAGCCCCATCACACTATTTACGTTTACAAGGCAATATAGCAGGCATCGACCCCTATACGCGCATTTCCTCAGATGTTTACCAGGACCTGTTCGGGGAAGGTTCCTTTATTGGTAAAGGAATTTACGACATTGATATCTTTGAACAAGCCCTCCACGGTGTATTTCCGGAGAACCGTATCCTCAGCCATGATTTACTCGAAGGTTGCTACACCCGTTCCGGCCTGATCAGTGATGTGCTTCTGTATGAAGAAAACCCTGCTCAATACGGTGCCGACATCAAGCGTCGTCATCGATGGACAAGAGGCGACTGGCAGATTGGCGCCTGGATGTCGCCTTTTGTCACCCTGGCCAGTGGCCGCCTGAGCAGTAACCCGCTTTCGGCCTTATCCAAGTGGAAAATAGCCGACAATCTCCGGAGAAGTGTCGCGCCTTTAGGACTATTATTGCTTTTATTGACAGGATGGTTTGCCTTACCCTTTCCCTGGTTCTGGACTTTAGCCGCGACGTTTATCCTTCTGCTGCCGGTGTTGACAGCTACCGGATGGCAGATGTTGCACAAACCTGTGGATCTCACTATCAATGCTCATCTATCGGAAACAAGTACTACTGTAAGAGACACCTTGCTCCGCTTTATATTTGACATGGCCGTACTGCCCTATGAAGTGTACAAAAACATGGACGCGATAGTCCGTACCAATTGGCGTATGATCGTTACCCAACGAAAATTATTGGAATGGACCCCTTCCGCCTATGCATTCCGGAACATCCAGGCAGGTATCGGAGCCACTTATGCAGCCATGTGGATAGCTCCTTTGCTCGGCATTACTTGCGGCTACCTGCTGCTCACCAGCAAACCGGAGTCATTTTACACTGCTTTGCCCATACTTACCCTTTGGCTGCTCGCCCCTGCCCTTGCCTGGCGGATAAGCCTGCAGGAGAGGGAGCAAAAACAGGAATTGCCTAAAGAGCAAATGCTGTTTCTTCATAAGACTGCACGCAAAACATGGTCCTTCTTTGAACAGTTTGTAACCGCCGCAGAAAATTGGCTGCCTCCGGACAATTACCAGGAACAACCTATAGCCGTAATTGCACACCGTACTTCCCCTACGAATATGGGGCTGGCCCTCCTGGCCAACCTCAGCGCCTATGATTTCGGCTATATTTCAGGGGGAGCGCTGATCGACAGAAGCCAGCAAACATTGCAAACCATGCAGACCCTGGAACGCTACAAGGGACACTTCTATAACTGGTATGATACCCTTACCTTATTGCCCCTGAATCCCCGTTATGTATCTACAGTGGATAGCGGAAACCTCGCCGGGCATTTACTTACTTTACGTCAGGGTCTCCTCGCCATACCGGAGCAACCTCTGATCAATAGCCGGATATATGAAGGACTGCTTACCACGGTGAAGATCATTCAAGAGCACTCTACAGGCGAAGAAATACCTTTAACTGAAAAGCTTCTGACCGTATTGCAAAACGCTGTCCGAGAGCAGCCTTCTACGTTGGCGGGAGTAAAAAGATATCTTGATGAAATTATTGCCCTCGCCCGTGAATTAAAAACACACCTTCCTGAAGCTGATGCAGATTTGTACTTATGGGGCGACCACTTGCTGGAACAGGGACAAAGTATTCATGATGATTTGATACAACTTGCTCCCTGGCTAGCCATTCAGCCAGTACCGGAACAACTAACACAACTAACACTTCCAGACGAAATCCCTTCCCTCCTATCGCACTTGGCAGCAATAGAACAGTTAATACCGCTCCTGGATCATTATGACCAACAGGAGCAGAGTGCCGCAACAAAAGAGTGGCTCAGCAAGATGCGGGCCTGCCTGGATACAGCAGCTGATGCGGTCCGGGAAAGGAGGACACAGTTACAGCAATTGGCAGCATACTGCGAACAGTTTAGCGATGTGGCCTATGATTTCCTTTATGAAAGATCTACCAACCTCCTGAGGATCGGTTATAACGTCAGCGAGCATAGAAAAGACAACAGCTATTATGACCTGCTGGCTTCCGAAGTAAGGCTAGGCGTTTTTGTAGCTATCGCTCAGGGAAAATTACCCCAGGAGAGCTGGTTTGCCCTGGGCAGGTTGTTGACCAATTCCGGTGGAGATCCTATCCTGCTGTCCTGGAGCGGATCTATGTTTGAATACCTGATGCCGCAACTCGTCATGCCCTCTTATGAACGTACCCTGCTCCAACAGACGAGTAAAGCAATCGTAAAACGGCAAATAGAATATGGCCGACAGCGGGGCATTCCCTGGGGCATCTCGGAATCCGGCTACAACAGGGTAGATGCGAACCTTAATTACCAATACCGTGCTTTTGGCGTACCTGGCCTGGGACTTAAGCGGGGCCTGGAAGAAGACCTTGTAGTGGCGCCATATGCCAGCATGCTGGCCCTCATGGTAATGCCGGGAAAAGCCTGCAGCAACCTGCAATTATTAGCAGCAGCCGGGTTTGAAGGCCGTTTCGGTTTCTACGAAGCTATCGACTATACCAGCAGCCGGCTACCGAGAGGAGAACATCACAGTATTATCCCTTCTTATATGGTTCATCATCAGGGCATGGGATTTCTTTCGCTGGCCTATGTTCTTCTAGATAAAAAGATGCAGCAAAGATTTGAATCAGAGCTTCGCTTCCAGGCCACGCTATTATTACTTCAGGAACGTATTCCCAGGGCAATCCCCTTTTATACGCATACTGCCGATCTTATCGAAACCCATTCTATAGGTACAAGTATTCCGGTACGCAATATCAGTACACCCCATACCCGGATACCGGAAATACAATTATTGTGCAATGGCCGCTACCATATCATGATCACCAATTCCGGGGGAGGGTACAGCCGCTGGAAAGACATTTCGGTAACCCGGTGGAGAGAAGATGCTACCCAGGATAACCGGGGTATATTCTGCTATATCAAGGATGTCCATAGTGGTAAATTCTGGTCTAATACTTACCAACCTACCTTACACCCCACGAAGGATTATGAAGTCCTGTTTTCACAGGATCATATTGCCTTTCTCAGGAAGGATTATGGCATAGAAACAAAAACAGAGATCGTCATTTCTCCTGAGGATGATATAGAGGTACGAAGGATTCGATTGACCAACAAAGGTCAGTCCACCAGCGTATTGGAACTTACCAGCTATGCAGAAGTAGTGATGGCCAGTCAGCCTTCTGATGAATTACATCCGGCATTCAGCAATCTTTTCGTACAAACAACTATTCAAAAAGAACACCAGGCTATTTTCTGTACCCGCAGGCCCCGTTCCCAGGAAGAAACACCCCCCTGGATGTTTCATCACATGAGTGTTCATGATGTGGCTGTAGAAGCCATATCCTATGAAACGGACCGGAATCAGTTTATTGGTCGCGGCAGGAACCTGGCCTTTCCCAATGCCATGACAGAGGATACACTATCCGACAGCGAAGGGCCTGTGCTTGATCCTGTATTATCCATCCGCTACCGTATAACGCTCAAACCCGGCCAAACAGCCACTGTGGCGCTGATCTACGGCATCCATGAGCGCAAAGAAGGTTGTGAAAACCTGATGCACAAATACAGGGACCAAAACTTAAAAAAACGAGCTTTTGAACTCTCCTGGACCCATAGCCAGGTGCTGCTGCGCCAGATCAATGCCACCGAAGCAGATGCGCAATTGTATGATCGTCTGGCATCTTCCGTGATCTATGCCAATCCCGAATTACGTGCAGAAGGAGCCGTGATCCGCAGTAACCTCAGGGGACAATCGGGGCTTTGGAGTCATTCTGTTTCAGGTGACCTTCCCATTGTGTTATTACAACTGAATGATCCGGATCGTATAGACCTGGCCAGGCAGATGATACAAGCGCATGCCTACTGGCGGCTTAAAGGACTGGCTGTGGACCTGGTCATCTGGAATGAGGATCATGGATCTTACCGGCAGGTATTGCAGGACCAGATCCTGGGATTGATCCACGCAGAAGCGGGCAGCAACCCCGCTCAGAACAATGCAGGGCATATATTTGTAAAATCTGTCGATCAGATCTCTACCGAAGACCGGG
>CAZFKK010000014.1:20306-20517 GCA_964519735.1 uncultured Taibaiella sp. | reverse complement strand
TTCTCACGTTTCTGTACTACAGGATTCTAAGCGAATGCTTCAAAAATTCTTAACTTGAAGAATCGCAAAATTACTATATACTTATCATATCTGAATAGATTCTTTCTCAGTCAGATTGAATATTGTTATTTAAGTTATAATTTGTATTTTTGTACCAGATCTTTTTGAATTGATCTTTTTTATTAATATTTCCCAAAGGTAAGTTTAATAT
>CAZFKK010000014.1:300-20296 GCA_964519735.1 uncultured Taibaiella sp. | reverse complement strand
TATCTTTTTTGGAGATGCAGATTTGCTTCACTAATGTGTATATTTACTTCCTATTTTCACTTAAGTTCAGCACTATGCCAGGAATATCAACTAGAATAAAACGTGAACGTTTGTTAAGGGGTATTGGCCCTGAGGATATGGCTAAACATCTGCATATTTCTAAACGGGCGTATCAGAATATAGAAAATGGTACAACAAAAATGGATATCGAGCGGCTAAAAGCAATTGCAGATATTTTTGAAATGTCCATTATGGAGTTTATGAATAGTGATGAAAATACTTTTATTTATGAAATCACTAATAACAGTCAAAATGGATTGTTTAAAGAAATCACTATTAATAATGAGGCAAAGGTTGAAAGAGAATTGCTGAATCAAATTATTACGGAAAAAGAGGAGCAAATAAAAATATTGAAAGAGGAACTTTCTGCGAGTAAATCTGATTTAATCACCTTACGAAATCAATTATCCAACCTTGTAGAGAAGCTTGCAGGTAAATTGTAAAATTAGCATTTCAGTCTAAAAACTATCCAATTCTTCCAGAAATTCAGCATCCAATCCTTCTCTTTGTTCTTCATACCAATCAAAAGCATCTATGATTTCAAGCATGGCCAAGGTCCTGACTTCTATCTTATATTGCATTCCTTTGGTTCTTATCGAGCGCCATTGCCTTTATCTCATCAGGGCTATAGGACTTACCCTCACCACGTAAATACTTTGCCCGCTCTGATTGTATAAGCACTTTTCTTTGCGCTTATACATCAATTTCTTGTTCCAACAATATGTAAATGGCTTCCAAATGCTTTTCGTCTGCATGTTCGATATATTCGTGTAACCGTTCTTTAAGCATTATCGTATTCACATATGACATTATTTAATACAAATATAAGGTTTTATGGCCTAATTTACAGCAATCGGGCATCATTTATCTTAAACTTGGTGCAAGTGACCTCGTGTGCCGTTCTGGCCCTGTGACCTACACTCAAATTGTGTCCCGTGATTTAGGGAGTGTCCGCTCGCCCCATCTTAAACTACCCGAGATCTCTTTTCCTTTATATCCATCAATTTTAATTAGATTTGCTCTTAACGTTAACCAAGATAGATAACCAGTCCCCTGAAATATGAAATGCCTATCCCACAAAATAACCGTACTCCTGATCCTGTTTAGTAGCTGTTGGCCACAATATACCTTTTCCCAGGATTCTTTAGAAGAAAATCCCCGGAATTACCTTTACAGCAATAAAACGGTAGTCTGGGAAGACCATTTTAATGATGACCATAATGAATGGCTGATCCGTGAAGATTCTATAGCGGAGCAAAAAGATTATGCAACAATAGCGGATGGCTATCTCAAATATAAAAATACCGATCTTAAACAAATTTATGCAGCCGGGGTGGACCCGAAAATTGATCTTAGCAGGGATTTCGAGATAGAATATCTTGCCAAAATTATATCTGCTCCCAGGAAAAATATAGTTGCATCCGTTCTCTTCTGGTCCAGAGATAGCATAAACCATACCTGTTATCTATACTATTGCCGCAGTGGAAAATTTGTTTATTTGGCATTAGATGCAAAAAACAAAACAAAGCTAAATGTGACCCGTTATTCCAGGCACATCAGGAAGGAGGATTTCAACAAAATAACTATCCGGAAAACCGGGGGGGAAATTTATTTGTTTATTAACGAACATCTTAAGAGCACTTTAAAATATGTCCCCTTACCAGGTAAACTCATTGGCCTTGGCGCGGGCCCTAATGCTGAGGTATGGTATGACTATATACGAATTTCCTACCTGGGATCTTAAAGTGAGTCTTAACTACTCCTGCATAAAGGAAGCAATACGTATTTTCTAAACGACGCCTCACTTCCTCCATTTCAGCAACAAGCTATTGCTCACCACACTCACACTACTTAAAGCCATGGCTGCTCCTGCGATCATAGGGTTTAATAAAAATCCATTAACCGGGTACAAGATACCCGCTGCAAGAGGAATACCGATCACATTGTAGATAAATGCCCAAAAGAGGTTCTGACGGATAGTCGATACTGTTTGCCGGGACAATTGAATAGCTTCGGGGATCTTACCCAGATCGGAGGAAATAATGGTCATCTTGGCCACATCCATAGCTATATCACTGCCTTTACCCATGGCGATACTCACATCCGCCTGGGCTAATGCAGCGCTATCGTTGATACCATCGCCTACCATCGCCACCACTTTCCCTTCGCTTTGCAATTGTTTGATAAAAGCGGATTTATGTTCGGGCATGGCTTCTGCCTGGTAAGCAGCGATCCCTGTTTGCTGCGCTATGGATCTTGCGGTGGCTTCATTGTCGCCCGTAAGCATATATACCTCAATGCCTGCCTGCTTCAATTGCTGAATAGCTGCCACAGAAGTATCTTTTATTTTATCGGCAATAGCTAATACTGCCAAAGCATTTTTTTCATCAGCAAACCATATCACCGTCTTGGATGCATTACTCCATGCTTCGGCCTTTTGCAGCAGCGCGGGTGTAACACCGATGTTATGCTCCTTCAGTAATTTACCATTACCTACGAAATAGGTCACTCCCTCTGCCTGAGCCTTAGCACCTTTCCCGGTAAAGCTATCAAAGTGAGTGATGGGTTGGGGGCTAACCTGATCATAAAAATTCACTACTGCTACAGCAAGCGGGTGCTCCGATTGCTGCTCAATGCTCACCAGTATATGCTTTGTGACATCTTCCTCTTCGGCCCAATAGGCATCGGTGACTACCGGCTTCCCTTCGGTAATGGTGCCTGTTTTATCCAGCACAATAGCGTTTACTTTTTTGGCTACTTCCAGGCTTACCGCATCTTTGATCAGGATTCCCTTTTCCGCACCTTTACCCATTCCTACCATAATGGCTGTAGGAGTAGCCAGGCCCAGGGCACAGGGACAAGCGATAACCAGTACCGTAGCCAGGGCGATCAGACCTTGCGAGAAACCATTATCGCCCCCCCAGATGATCCAGGCGGAAAAGGCAATAATCGCGATGAGTATTACCACAGGAACAAAGATGCCTGCAATTTTATCGACCAGTTGCTGCACTGGGGCCTTGCTGCCCTGTGCATCCTGCACCATGCGTATGATCTGTGACAGCATGGTTTCTGCACCTACCTTTTCGGCACGGAACTGAAAGCTTCCTTTCTGGTTAATAGTGCCTGCAAACACTTTTTCCTGCTCTTTCTTCAGCAAGGGGAGTGGCTCGCCGCTCAACATGCTCTCGTCCACATAGGAATTACCCTTAATGACGATGCCATCAACTGCAATCTTTTCTCCCGGCTTTACCAGGATAATATCGCCTTTGTTCACCTGCTCAATTGCTTTAACGGAGGGTACCTCATCTTCATCCACCACGGTAACCGTTTTAGGTTGTAATCCCATCAGCTTTTTTATAGCTGTTGAAGTGTTGCCTTTTGCCTTTTCTTCTAATAACTTTCCTAAAAGAATAAAAGAAATAATGACTGCTGCTGCCTCAAAATATACATGGCCATGCAAGCCGCGCTCCATCCAGAAACCGGCAAATAACGTATTGAACATACTGAATACATAGGCAATACCTGAGCCTAATGCGACCAGGGTATCCATATTGGCGGAACGGTTCCTGGCTTGCTTCCAGGCATTGACGAAGAAATCTTTACCAAAATACAGCACGACAGGAGTTGATAACAGCCACATCAATGCATTGGCATAGGGCATATCCATAAAGAACATGCCGATGATGACCACGGGTAGTGTAAGGATACTTGCTCCAATCGTCTTCT
Organism: uncultured Taibaiella sp.; assembly: GCA_964519735.1. GTDB lineage: Bacteria > Bacteroidota > Bacteroidia > Chitinophagales > Chitinophagaceae > Taibaiella. The sequence goes on along the minus strand of CAZFKK010000014.1, from coordinate 16,510 downwards.
TCTTTAACGCGTTGAATTTTTGTGCGTGTATTTCTTCCAGGGTTTCCGGTTCATTACCGCTGTCCGCAATCAATAAATCATACCCGATAGATTGCAGCGCTTTTTGCAGGTCCTCCACACGAATCATGTTGGGCAAATATTCCACCGCAAGAGAGGCGGAACCATAATTTACTGAAGCGCTGACCACACCGGGCTGTGCCTTAATGATGCGCTCTGCACTGATAGCGCAGGAAGCGCAGGTCATCTCCAAAACCGGCAATGTTTTCTTCACCGTTGTTACCCCATAACCTAAATCACGAATGGCATGCACGGCCTCTGGCAGCACTTCGGCGGTACCGCTTACTAAAGCTCTCCGGTTATTGATTTCTACTTTATGCATACCAATACCTTTTACTTTCTGCAAGCCTTTATCCACGATTAAGGCACAATGCTCGCTCTCTACACCTTCCAGGGGAATAGTTATGATTAAATCTTTAGGAATTGCCATGATGGTATTATTTAGTCCTTACCCTGCAAAGTTCGCAACAGGCAGGCGTTCCTACGTTACACTTTTCTTTGTTTGATTTGCAGGATTTACGTTTTTCGCATTTTAAAAGCAGCCTATCAGGGAGATAAGAAGGCTTTTTTATACTTCATCCAATGGCTTTCTCTTTTCTGTTCGTATTTTCTTGAAATGACTGGGTGTAAGCCCTGTCACCTTTTTAAACTGGTTGCTTAAATGCGCCACACTGGAATAGTTAAGCCTGAACGAAATTTCGCTAAGTGTCAGTTCATCATAGACCAGCAATTCCTTCACCCGCTCTACCTTCTGGGCGATAAAATATTGCTCAATTGTAGTACCCTCTACTTCAGAAAAAAGGTGGGAGATATAATTGTAGTCATGGTGCAGTTGCTCACTTAAGAATCTGGAGAGATTAATTTTAAGATCACCATCATTTTGGTGCACCAGCTCAATAATCAACGTTTTTATCCGTTCGATAATCCTGCTTTTCTTATCATCAATGAGTTCAAAACCGACATCCTGCAAGGCAGCTTCCAGTTGTTGCTTGACTTCCCCGGTTAACTCGTTGTCCAGTGTTACCTCTCCTAATGAAATAGAGGAAGCATTCAGGTTGAGCTGCTCCAATGCTGCTTTAACCACCATTTTACAGCGGTTACAAACCATATTTTTAATGTACAGCGTCGTCATATACTAAGGGCAGTTTAATTGCAAAGCTATAAAATAGTACACTGGTTAGTCCCGGAGTTTTGAAAAGTATCCATTTGCTAAATATTAACATTTCAAGCGCATCTATATTAAACCTTGATTGTAATCCTATTACATTATGATTCCTGCCGGATAAAACGGCAATTAATAGGGCACAAAGGCGAAAAAAAGCAAAAAAGATTAAACAATCCTCAAAAATGTAAATCATGCAAATCAAGCAAAGAATAATATAACAATAAGGCTATTGTTTTAAAGAAATTTGCAGGATCACATTTCCAACCCAGCTCCTACCAGGAACAAATTACCTTGAATTATTAATAAAAAACAACAGCAGGAAAAGATTATTCGCAGTCATCGCAGTTAGCTGCTTACAGATAGCTGGAAAGGTGAGCAATAAAAAACCAAGATAACATGAAATATATCCTTCTAAGTATATTATTGTTTGTGCATATGGGAACTACTCTCGGGCAAAAGGTGGTCCGCTATGATTTGTACGTAAAAGATACGCTTGTCAATTATACGGGGAAAAGCAAACGGGCAATCGCTGTAAACGGGCAAATACCTATGCCCACGCTCACGTTTACAGAAGGCGATACTGCAGAAATTCATGTTCATAACGAAATGAAAGAAGCGACCTCACTACACTGGCACGGCATTTTTCTGCCCAATAAAGAAGATGGGGTACCCTTCCTGACCCAAATGCCCATAGCGCCAGGTACCACCTACGTATATCGTTTCCCCATTATTCAGCATGGCACCCATTGGTACCATAGCCATTCCGGGCTTCAGGAACAGATAGGGATGTATGGCTCTCTAATACTCAACAAGAGGGCAACAGATCCATCCATGAGGGAAGGTATTGATGATTTGCCCACGGTCCCGTTGATGCTAAGTGAATGGACGGACATGAATCCAAATAATGTGCATCGCATGCTGCACAATGCCTCCGATTGGTTTGCCATTAAAAAGGGGACTACCCAGAGCTATTCAGAAGCTATCAGCGCCGGGCATTTCAAAACAAAGATCATCAATGAATGGAAGCGGATGCTGGCTATGGATGTAAGTGATGTGTACTATGACCGATTCCTGATTAACGGACAATCGGAAAGCACCCTATCCCAATTCAAAGCAGGAGACAAAGTGCGTCTGCGTCTATCCAATGGTGGGGCATCTACCTATTTTTGGTTAAAGTATGCTGGTGGAAAAATAACCGTTGTCGCCAATGATGGTAATGATGTGGCTCCCATAGAAGTGGACCGGTTGATTATTGCCGTATCAGAAACTTATGATGTGGTGGTCTCCGTACCTGAAGACGGAAAAGCATTTGAGTTCTTAGTGACTGCGGAGGACCGGACAAAATCAGCTTCCCTCTTTTTAGGCAACGGGACCAAACAACCCGCAGGCGCTATGCCCAAACTTAAATACTTTGAAGGGATGAAGATGATGAATGGCATGATGAAAATGAACGGCAACCTGGACGATATGGGTATGCGGATGTCCCTGAATCAAATGGATATGAACGTGGTGATGTATCCGGAAATTACGGGCAAAGGCCGCAGGAAAAAGGAAAAGCAATCGGAGCATAGTGAGCATGAACATGGAGAACAGTATAATGCCAGTGAATTTTCCGACATCGTAACGCTTAACTATGCTATGCTTCAAGCCACGAAGAAGACGACATTACCCAAAGAAGCTCCGGTGAAAGAGTTGCGCTTTGTACTTACCGGAAACATGAACAGGTATGTATGGAGTATGGACAACAAAGTACTTTCGGAATCAGATAAGATACTGGTGAAAAAGGGGGAAGTAGTAAGAATCACGTTGTACAACAATTCCATGATGCGCCATCCGATGCATTTACATGGCTTTGACTTTCGGGTATTGAACGGGAAAGGGGAATATGCACCATTGAAAAATGTTCTGGACATTATGCCTATGGAAACAGATACCATTGAGTTTGCCGCCAATACAGATGGCGATTGGTTCTTTCACTGCCATATTCTATACCACATGATGTCAGGAATGGATCGGGTATTTAGTATAGGTAATGAAATCAACCCTAATTTACCCGATAAAAAAATGGCTTATAAAATGCTGCAACGGGAAAGCAATATGCTGCACTTTATGGCTCAAAATGACTTTGCAAGTAACGGTAACGATGGGGAAGCTATGCTGCAGAATGCCCGCTGGAGCTTCGGTACGGAATGGCGGTTAGGCTATAACAATATTCATGGTTACGAATCTGAAACACATATCGGCCGCTATATTGGCAAAATGCAATGGCTGATGCCTTTCGTCGGATTCGACTGGCGGTACAGAAAAATGGGAATGGGAGAGACAGAAAAAAACCTATTCGGCCAAAAAAGCACCAAAGACCATAGAGCGGTATTCAGTATTGGTGCAGCATATACTTTGCCCATGCTTGTAACGTTACAGGCCGAAGTCTTTCATGACGGCATATTCAGGATACAACTTATGCGGGAAGACATTCCGATATCCAAGCGTATCCGGGCTTCTTTTATGATCAATACCGATAAAGAGTATAGGGGTGGTTTGAAATACATCCTGACAAGAAACATTGCCATTTCCACACATTATGACAGCGATATGGGCTGGGGTGCCGGGGTTACACTCAACTATTAAGGAATACTATTGAAGCATCCCCGGGGTAGTAAAACGCCCGGGCCCTGAATCTTATAAACAAAACAAGAAATTTTATAAACAAAGCAGGTTTACTGATCGTAATTTTGCCCCATAAAACAATAGAAATGGAAGTATTAAAATTCAAAACCAATATTAAATGCTCAGGTTGTGTGGCGCAAGTGACCGATGCTTTGAATGCAACAGCAGGTACAGCCACCTGGGAAGTTGATGTGACCAGCCCGGAAAAGCTATTAACCATAGTAGACAGCAAGGCTACAGAAAACGACATCATTGCCTCGGTAAAGGCAGCGGGATTTACCGCTGAAAGAGTGAATTAACCCTATTGCCGGACTTTGATTTTCAAAAGAAGCGCTATTCGTATAAAGATAGTGCTTCTTTTTTAATGAATGAGTTCACAATAAACCCCTCCCGGCTATCGTTTACTCAGGAAACAAACAACCACTTTATGAAACACATCACATCCCTGTTGGTGCTGGGCCTGTTTTCTTTATCTTCCTTTGCCCAGAAAGGCTTTTACCTGGCACCTTCTATTGGTGCCGGTATAAGTAATGGGGGAATGAGAATGACTTATTCTGCTGTTGATATGCAAACCCTCAGGGATCAATACAACTTTAAGAATGTATTCAGCTACAAGGTCGGAATGAGCATAGGCTATCAATGCCATCACTGGAGGCTCCAGACTGGCCTGCAGTACCTGACCAGAGGATTTAAACTGGATGACCAGCCATTTTTACCACTTAATATAGACCCTAGTAACAATATACTCTCGGATTTAAGCATAAACTACAAACATATTGTTATACCACTACAAATTGGCTATCAATTAAACCTATCAAGAAAATTAAGCCTGGTCCCTTACCTGGGATTGATGGTAGGCTATAATACCGGTGGGATCATTTCATTGAACACTGAAGGAAAAATCGCTCGGGAACGCATGACTAAGGAAATTTTTGATAATGTAAATCATCGCCTGTCCCTATGGACAACTGTCGTCTTCCATGTAGCGTATAAAGTCAACAATAAAATCAGCTTGTTCGGTGGCCCCTCCTATCAACAAATCATCAGCAATCTTGAAGATTTTCCAAATGACTTTTCTCTTATTTCCCGCAACTATAAACGATACGCAGCAAACCTCGACCTGGGTTTGAAAATCACCCTCTAAACCGATCGTCTTCCCAATAAACGATAGCAGCAGCCAGACTTTCCACTGGTTGCTGCTATTTTAATTAAATAAAAAGAGGTTGCCTAAGATTAGACAACCTCTGACAAAAAAAGCGTTTATGGTCTGCTTTTTGTTGTCAACTACTACACTCTTTAGGAATTACCGGAACCTGCCCGGTTGATCTCGTCCTGGGCTCCGCCACTCCGCTTGCGTACCGGCGCCACGGTGTTCTTACCCAACCTATAGGTGAAAGAAAGATTACCTACCCGGGTTTCTCTTTTTGCAATAAAATCTTCCTGATAACCACTGTAAATAGAAGTGGCACGTGGATAACCGGTAAAGAAAACATCCTGAATATTCAGTTTTAAAGTAGCCCTGCGGTTAAACAAAAATTTCTGAACACCCGCATTCAACATCCAATTAGGTTGTACATCCATATAACCATATAGTTCCCTGGCCCGGTAATTTAAACCTACCTCCACTGAAAAACCTGCCGGAAGCATCAACGTATTATTGGTATTGATATTGAAGGTAGGGCGACCATTACGCAAGGGTGTGTTGGCTATATTGCCGTCATAGCGGGCATAATAAACCTGGAAACTGGTGACATTACTCCACCACTTCGTAATCTGGGGCGCATAAGAACCGTTTAACCCTATAAAGATCATTTGCTCCAGGTTTTTATTCGTCTGTACAGTAATAGAATCTTCCGTATCACTGGGCTGGATGACTTCTACAATGACGCCTTTATTGATCCCATATACGAATGAGGTAACAAAGCGTTGAGAGAAAATATGAGATAACTCTGCTGAATAAAAAGAAGCAGGTACCAGGTAGGGATAGCCCTCCCGGTAAGTGGTTTTGTCAATAAAATATTTAAACGGGTTGAGCTGCTGGTAATCCGGGCGCTCTATCCTTCGGCTAAAGGTCAGGCTCAGATCATGCCTGGGCGTAAGATGGTATTGTAAGGCCAGGCTGGGAAATAGCTGTGTATAACTGGTATCAAACTGTTGGGCTGTTGTTTTTTGCTCCCATTGCGCATTGGTATTTTCTACCCTTAAGCCCAACTGGGTGCCGAAGCGGGACCAGTTCTTCGCATAATTGATATAACCTGCATTGATGTTTTCATTATAGATAAAATGATTACTCCGTTTGGAATCTAAATGGTAATCACCATTTACCTTTTCATAAAACAGGGGTTCATTATCCGCTGTGGTATAACTTGCCTTAAGCCCTACGTCAATCTGAGCCCCGGACGACAATGGATGTGCATAGTCGGCCTTAAGCGACCTGATTTGCGTTAAGCCGTTTAAATCACTCTTTAGAAAATAATCCGGCATAAAGGTACTGCCGTCAGGGGCAAGGTAAGTGGTTACAAAATCCTGCTTGCTGTCATTACCAAAAGCTGCATAATCCAGGTCTACAGTCAACTCTTTACCGGCAGTATCAAAAGTATGCCGTACATTACCATTGACTGCATAATTATAATGGAAATTATGATGCCTTCCGGTAGTATTAAACCGGTATAATAAATCATCATGACCATCCAAAGCCCGGGATTTATTGTCCGCCTGGGGGTCGAATTTATTGGTGCTTCCGCTTACTGCAAAGCCCAATGTGGTCTTAGCGGATAATTTATAATCCAACCCTGTACTTGCCATATGATTCCTGAAATTAAACAGGGCGTAATTATCCTGGTCATAACGAAAAAGCTGCTTCCCCTTACTTTCTTTAGCTGTATCCAGGAACTTGCGGTCCAGCATCAGGTGATTAAACCAATAACGATAGGCGTAATTATAGTTTACATAGACATTGATCTTTTTATTCCGGTAATTAAGGTTAAGCCCGGTGCCATATTTGGGATAGAAACCCTGACCGTAGGTAAGGGTAAAACTCCCGTTCCATCCGAACTGGTTACTCCTTTTTGTCCTGATATTAATAATACCCGCGCTACCCGCTGCATCATAACGGGCTCCGGGATTAGCGATCAACTCAATCTTTTCTATCGAAGCAGAAGGCATGCTGCGCAATACTGCTGCCAGGTCTGATCCCCGCATCGGTGTAGGCCGGCCATCTATCCAGATCATGACTCCAGGCTTCCCTTTCAGGGAAATCTGATCATTATTATCTACATACACACCCGGGGAACGCGCCAATACATCCATCACAGAGGAACCGGCACTTACAATGCTCTGCGCCACATTTACCACAATTTTATCTGCCTTGACCTCGATAAAAGGTTTTTGTGCATGAATAGTCACTTCCTCCAGCTGCCCGCTATTGCTTTTCATCCGGACATCGGGAAGTGTTATATTACTATCAACCAGAACGGGGCCGGAAATATACTCTTCCAGACCAGGAAGCGACGCTCTTATCGAGTAGGTCCCTGAAGCAATATGTTCCAGCACGAATTTCCCGTCAATATCTGTTACCGATGTCTTTCGCAATAAAGAATCTTCCATCAGCATCAGGTAGGCCCCGACTACAGGCTCCTGCCGCTCATCTATCAGCCGTCCGGAAATGGAGTAACGATCTTGTGCCCATGAGAAACAGCACAGATGAATCAGTAGCAGGCAACCAAAAAGAGCATGTTTCATGCGGATAAATTTAGAATATAAAGTTACCCCACCTCATTACGCCAACAATACCCCAGAACGGGTGAAATCCTTTACTGACGCCACTTTAGGGATCACCCGAAAAGGGTGAATTTTCTTCACCGGACAACAAACCCTCTATAAGAACACAAAAAAACCCGGTTCTTGCAAGAACCGGGAATAGATTTCAGGATACTCCTTATATAAAGAGGGGATAACTTACACCTGCATTTCTTTCACTGCTTCTGAGATGCTCAACCTGCCCGCCGTTTTCGCCCGGATCTCCTCTATAGTTACGCCCGGGGCATATTCAATACAGACAAACCCATCGGGTGTGATATCAAAAACACCTAAATCAGTGACTACTTTCTTGACACATTTCAACCCGGTGATCGGCAGGCTACATTGAGACAGTAATTTAGAATTCCCGGCTTTATCTGTATGCTGCATCGCTACAATAATATTTTTAGCAGAAGCCACCAGGTCCATCGCGCCACCCATACCTTTTACCATTTTTCCCGGCACCTTCCAGTTAGCAATATCTCCATTATCGGCTACTTCCATAGCCCCTAAAACCGTAAGATCAACTTTACCTGCCCGGATCATACCAAAACTCAGTGCACTGTCGAAATAACTCCCGCCTTTCCTCAGGGTAACTGTTTGCTTGCCTGCATTGATCAAATCAGGATCCACCTCTGCTTCAACGGGAAACGGGCCGATACCCAACATGCCATTTTCACTTTGTAATTCTATTTCAATATGCTCAGGTACATAATTGGCTACCAGTGTAGGGATACCTATACCCAGATTTACATACATTCCGTCCTTTAATTCCTGCGCGATGCGCCGGGCGATTTGATTTTTATCTAATGCCATAATAGATGGTGCTGTTAATTAAATGATTATTTCTCCCTTATTCCGGGAGGTCCAAAAATAAACTTTTTTAAAGGAAAGGAATAAAATAGGGCAATTTTTGGATTTAAATTTCCAATTTCACTATATTGTGTTATCAATTCACCTCAAATTTAAAGGCGATCCTACATGTTAACCATTGGCGTATTGAAAGAACCCTTACCTGAAACACGTGTATCCCTGGTACCAGATATTGTTGCCGTCCTGGCGAAGCAAAACATCCGGGTGCTGATCGAGGAAGGTGCCGGCGACGCTGCCTTTTACGGCGACGGGCAATATGAAAATGCAGGCGCAACTATTGTTTCCAGGAAAGACATCCTGAAACAAGCTACGCTATTGCTTTCTGTTAGCACTCCCTCTGCAACCGATCTACCCGAGTCTGCCGCACCGGTATGGATAGGCATCTATCAGCCCCTGTTTCATCCGGAAACTATGCAGCAGTGGGCAACAAACGGCTGGACTGTCTTCAGCCTGGACACCCTGCCCCGTACGACAAGAGCCCAGGCTATGGATGTACTTAGCGCTCAGGCGAACATTGCCGGCTATAAAGCGGTATTATTGGCCGCGCAGCTCTATCCCCGTTACTTCCCTATGTTCATGACTGCGGCAGGTAGTATCCCCCCTGCAAAGGTCCTGATACTCGGAGCCGGTGTGGCTGGTCTGCAGGCCATAGCCACCGCCCGCCGCCTGGGGGCGGTAGTGGAAGTATTTGATACGCGGCCTTCTGTGAAAGAAGAGGTCATGAGCCTGGGCGCCCGTTTCATCGAGGTAGAGGGAGCCGCAGATGCCAGCAAAGCCGGAGGATATGCAGTAGAACAAGATGAAGATTTTCAACAAAGGCAAAAAGAAAAAATAGCAGCTCATGCTGCCAAATCGGATATCATTATCAGTACGGCACAGATCCCCGGTAAAAAAGCACCTATACTGATCACCAAAGAAATGATTGCACAAATGAGACCGGGATCTGTAATCATAGATCTTGCTGCGGCAACAGGTGGTAATACAGAATATACGCAGGACCAGGAAACAATTGTGCAGCACCAGGTAAGCATCACCGGCAATTCAGCATTGTACAACCTGATGCCGGCAGATGCCAGTAAAATGTACAGTAAAAATATCCATAATTTCCTGAAACTTATTTGTGACCAGGAAGGGCAGCTACAACTGAATTTTGAAGATGACCTGGTCAAAGGATGCTGTATTACACATAATGGCCATATTGTTCATGAAAGAGTCGCTCAATTGCTGGATGAAGGTGTCCCCAAATAAAAAGGTAAATCATTCTTAAATAAAAAATCAACGGTACGTATGGAACAAATCAGTGCATTCTTTACAGGGAATTATGATCTTATTACCATTGTTATTCTTTCCATATTCCTGGGCATAGAAATCATAGGAAGAGTGCCCTCCGTATTGCATACCCCTTTAAAGAGCGGGGCTAATGCCATACATGGAGTGGTTGTGATCGGCGCGATTATTGTTATGGGCCAGGCAGAACCGGACAATTACCTGGCCTTAATACTGGGTTTTCTTGCCGTTATATTAGGCACCTTAAATGTAGTCGGAGGTTTTGTGGTAACAGACCGCATGTTAGAAATGTTTAAAAAGAAAAGGCCCAAATAGATACGCTGCAGCCTAGCTACTGGATTAATCAATTAAATTATAATACTTCCATCATATTATCACGTAACCTGAGTTGAAAGCCCTGAATCTGGTACTATCCGGGCGAGACAATCAATTCTGATCTTCATCCATCTATGAGCACAATACTCTTACTTGCTTACCTTATTGGTTCTGTCACCTTTATCATGGGATTAAAAATGCTTTCCCATCCTGATTCGGCCCGAAGAGGTAACCTGATTGCCGCGGTGGGCATGGGCATAGCCATTTTCGGAACGATTTTTCTCTACCAGAACAAGGCCGGGGCCACCCTGCATAATTATAGCTGGATATTTGCCGGATTGGCTATTGGCACTGTCCTGGGCACCCTGGCCGCCAAAAGAGTAAAAATGACAGCGATGCCCGAGATGGTAAGTCTCTTTAATGGTATGGGCGGCGCCTGTGCCATGCTGATCTCTATTATAGAATACAATCACCTGGTGACTATGCCTAAAGGTATATTATTGATCATTCTATTGGGTTTGGTTATCGGTACTGTTTCCTTTGTGGGTAGCCTGGTAGCCTGGGCTAAACTTAACGGAAAGGTAAAGGATAAAAATATTCCGGCGGGCCAGGCTATCAATTTTCTTATCCTGATTGCTGTTATTTGCCTGGCTGTATTACTAATAGCAGGTAATTTTGCCACGCCTCACCTGCTGTTTTATGGCATTTTGGTACTCTCTGCTTTATATGGCCTGCTCTTTGTACTGCCCATCGGTGGTGCTGATATGCCGGTGGTTATCTCCTTATTGAATTCTTTTACGGGCGTAGCTGCTGCCTGTGGCGGATTTCTCTACAACAACCCGGTAATGCTGACCGGGGGAATCCTTGTAGGATCGGCAGGAACCATACTGACCATCCTAATGTGCAAGGCCATGAACCGTTCACTAAAAAATGTACTTATAGGGGCTATGGGCAATGCGTCTACCGGAAGTAGTATCGAAGGCGGTAAGGACCAGGGGCTGTATAAAGAGATCAGCCTGAACGATACAGCGGTATTAATGGCCTATGCCCGCAAAGTATTCATTATCCCGGGTTATGGGTTGGCTGTAGCCCAGGCACAGCATGCCTGCCATGAGTTAGAAAAATTGCTGGAAGAAAAGGGCGTCGAGGTTAAATACGGCATTCATCCGGTAGCAGGCCGTATGCCCGGGCATATGAATGTCCTGCTGGCTGAAGCAGATGTTCCTTATGAAAAACTGATGGAAATGGAGGACGCTAACCAGGAAATGGCTACAACCGATGTGGTGCTGATATTAGGGGCTAATGATGTAGTCAACCCTGCGGCCAAAGAAGATCCTTCAAGTCCCATATATGGGATGCCCATTCTTGAGGTGGAACAGGCGCAGCATGTAATTGTCAATAAAAGGAGTATGAAGCCTGGTTATGCCGGCATTGAAAATGCGTTATTCTTCAGGCCTAAAACAACAATGCTCTTTGGCGATGCCAAAAAAGTATTACAGGAATTGGTGCAGGAATTAAAAATGGTATAAGCCGGGGGCAGTGTACTGGGTAGCTTCAATTTTCTTCAATAAGCTTGAAACCAAAACCCCGGATATTAACGATGGACAATCGTTCGTCATATTTGAGGTACTTACGCAATTTAGCAATATAAACATCCATCGTCCGGGCATGAAAAAAACTATCGTCCCCCCAGAGTTCCATCAGGATTTCCCGTCGGGGCATTAATGTATTTTTATGCAACAATAGCGCTTTCATTAACCCCGTTTCCTTATGAGATAAATGAAAAGTCTCTTTGGGGCATTTTAAAATCTGGGATACCGGGTTAAATTCATAAATGCCGAATTTGTAGTCCTCGTTAGCCATTTCAGCAGGAGAGATCGTCGTTTGCTGGCTCCGCCGCAGTAATTCTTTGACCCGTAAAAATAATTCATCAAGATTAAACGGCTTTTTCAGGTAGTCATTGCCCCCTGCTTCAAATCCCTTGATCACGTCATTGGTTTCCGAACGTGCAGTCAGAAAAAGGATAGGCACCTCTGCAGACAACTCCCTTATTTTTCCGGCTAATACAAACCCATTCAGGGAAGGCATCATCACGTCCAGGATGCATAAAGAGGGTTGCTCCTCACAATAAAGGGTATAGGCTTCCTGCCCGTCCTGGGCCCAGAAAACTTTATACGCTTTACGCTCCAGGGCCTCTTTGACTAATTTGCCCAATACACTTTCGTCTTCCGCCAACAGAATGGAATCCATAATTATTTAATTTTAGGAATTGACATTTTAAACCGGGTTCCTGTGCCATAGGTACTCTCTACAGTAATTTCTCCGCCATGCAATTGGATGATCTCTTTCACATAACTCAACCCTAATCCATATCCTTTGGTTTCATGTTCATCTCCTGTCGGCACCCGGAAAAATTTCTCAAATACCCGCGGAAGATACGTATAGGCTATCCCGATACCATTATCCTTTACGGATAAAAAATGCGTATCTTCCTGCTCCCATACATCGAGCTGAATGGATATGCCCTCTTTATTTTTATCTCTGTATTTTAAAGCGTTATCCAGAAGATTCTGTATGACATTGGTCAAATGTACCACATCTCCTTTCATTTCCATACGCTCCGGGAAAACAGTAATGATCACATTCGCTTTTAAAGAGTCCAGTAAAGGCTTAAAAGACCCTACAATATTTTCCAGCCATTCCTTAACCTCGATCTTTTGAAGATGGATTTTCACTTCCCCTTTTTCAAACGCGGCCATCTTCAATACCTTATCAACCAATAAAGTTAGTCTTTGCAATTCATTTTTGGCAATCTGGAAATATTCTTTTTTCACCTCCTCCTCCATCTCAAAGGATTCATCCTGTAATAATTCCAGAGCTATAGATACGGAGCTGATGGGTGTCTTCAATTCATGCGTCATATTATTCATGAAGTCGTTACGGATCTCAGATATTTTCTTTTGCCTGAAGAATACGGCAATCATATAAGCGAAGGAGATACCACAGACTACTACCAGGAAAGAAGAAAGGGAAATCGTAAGCGTCATTGCCTTGATGAACGCCCTGCCGGCATGCGGAAAGGCAACCTGTAACTGGCCACTTAAAGTATCATTAAGCTGAACAGGCAGGCTATTAGGCAAATGGGATTTATAAGTAATTTCTTGAAATTCGGTACTATCGGTTGTTGCCGCCAGGATCCGGCCTTCCTGAGTAAACAAGGCCAGTTCAAAAGGAACAGCAATCTTCCTGGACCGTAACGATCTGTCCAGTTCATCGCCATAGGCAGCCAGGGTATAGGCTTTGGGCAGCGTATCCCTGCCTGTCAATAGCCGCATATGCCTGATCCATTCATTATACCTGCTTGCGGACAATGTTTCGGCAAGATGCTGCTGTGGTTGGCCAGTGTCCCTTCTTCCTATGGGAAGGGGTATTGGTTTCGTATTACTCACCTGTGCCAGTACATCATGGGTCACCTGCGGGTTCTTCTGCCACATTTCATTCGAGCCGCAAAGGATCTGGGTTTCTACCAAAGCATCTCCTATGTCCGCAAGAAACCGCCGCTTTTGTTCCACGTAAGCATTGGACAGCCAGAACACCTGGAAGGCAATCATGCCCAACAAAGCGGTACAGGTGACAATAACCAGGCCTCTTAGAGAATTGCGCATAGGGAACACTTATTATTTCCTTTTCAAGCATTTAGGGCGTCGATACATTATCCCAACCGGATAAAAACGCAAAAAACGCAAGCTACTAAAAGCTTGCGTTACCTGCCCGGTAAATACCGGATATATTTTCTTACTTCGCTGCGAAAAAGTCTTTTACCTTATCCTTGTGCAAAATTTGTTCTTTGAAAGAATAGGCACCGGTTTTAGGACTACGGATAGGCTTAATTACCTTTGTAAAGTTCTTAGCGTCCAAATTAGCTTTAGGATCTTTCTTTATCGCGGTTTTTGCTGCTTTAGCCATGATAAATTATTTTATGAAATAAACAAACTAGCGGTATGCCGGCTTATTTGATTTCCTTGTGAAGAGTAGTTTTTTTAAGAATAGGGTTGTATTTTTTAAACTCAATACGCTCCGGAGTATTCTTTTTATTTTTTACAGTGACATAACGGCTGGTCCCGGGCATTCCGCTTGTTTTATGCTCGGTACATTCCAAAATCACCTGAACGCGGTTTCCTTTCTTAGCCATCTCGGTAATTATTAAATAATTATATGAATAAATTAGATTGCAACGCCTCCTTCCCGTAGTTCTTTGACTACAGCGAAAAGGCCTTTTTTATTAATCGTACGAATAGCGTCAGAGGACACTTTCAAAGAGATCCAACGGTCTTCTTCCGGCAGGAAGAAACGTTTGGTCTGCAAATTGGGTAAAAAACGGCGTTTTGCTTTTTTATTAGAAAAACAAACCTTATGACCTGTTACGGGTTTTTTGCCGGTTACCTGACAAACACGAGCCATGACTTAAATTTTTTTGGACTGCAAAGGTGAAACATTTTTCCCAAACGACAAAATTTTATTGATAATAATTAGCAGGCGTACTCATTTCTCAGGAAAGACCGGGGTAAAGCAATTGATCCATATCTGTAATCCCAATACTGGCCTCGCTTTTAAACCCTTCTCCAAATGCCACACCAATCCGGTGTCCCAGCAACCCGGCCCTGTATTCAATTTTATTCAAATAATCCGGCCCCGAAATATAAGTAGCAGGCTCTCCTGAATGATCCTGTTCCGTACCGGTAAAGAATTGGGTAGTATAACATTGAATAGAGGCCATTTTTTGGCGGAAGCTGGCGCTGATATCTATGATAAAATCAGGTTCGGAAAACCGGTCCTGCAGATAATGAAAAACCCTTAATGGACGCCAGGCATCCTGGGGAACGCCCTCCCATTCGGTCTCAATCTTCCGAAGGCCACTCAGAAAGCAGGCATCAGCAATAAGTCTGCCTGCACGACCATGATCGGGGTGCCTGTCTGCCAATGCATTAGCTAAAACAATATCCGGCTGGTACTTCCGTAAAATCCGGACAATCTTCAATTGTTCTTCTGGTGTATTTTGAAAAAAACCATCTCCCATTTGCAGATTATGGCGTACTGACGCACCTATCAGGTCTGCAGCTGCTTTCGCTTCTGCATAACGGCTGGCCACACTCCCCCTTGAACCCAGCTCTCCTTCTGTCAGGTCAAGAATACCTACACGTTGCCCTTTACGAATATGATTGATTAAGGTGCCGGAACATCCCAGTTCTACATCATCGGGATGGGCACCAATAGCCAGTAAATGCAGTTTCATTTATGGAAAATATTGAATATAAAATAGATAAAGAAGATGCAAAATTAAGATTTGCCTCCCGAATTTCTATTAATATTCTGTGCCGCCTAAAAATCCTCAATACTCAGGATCAGTTCGGCCTTCTGTTTTGCGGTAACTGGTAAAGGTGCTTATAATAGCTTTTGCTTTCTATCTCCTGCACAATCAGTTCTATATCCTTATCTTGTCCATAAGGATCATATTGTTGCTTGAGGTTATTATCAAAAAAGAAAGCTGTGGTCTGGAAAATGCGGGCATTGAGCCCTCCCTTTAAGTCCTTGATCACGCTGTAACAATCACGGCCCGTTTGCCGGTTGATTAATTTGACCAATATTTTACCCTGGGTAATGGAGAGGTCTTTCAACTCCCCTTTGAAACGGTTATTCATCTCCTTTTCTATCGACTTAAGGTATTCTTTACGATCCCGTTTCTTCCTTCTTGCAGCCATTTCATTATCTACCGTATTCAGCACATAGGCTGCTGTTACAGCGTAAGGATATACTTTAAGCACATTATAGCGCAAGCGGCTCAATTCCGCCTTCCTTTGCGGATTGGTGTAATTACCCAGAATTTCTACTTCTCCGATGTAAATCATGGGGAATATCTGTGCGCCCACCTGGATGCCATTGAGTAGAATCGTATCATAATTACCCTGGCCGGCAGCCGGAGGAGCAACCGTCCCGAAACCAGCCATGAGGCAGCATACTATAAGGGTACTTAAACGCATTTATAATTTA
>CAZFKK010000014.1:0-290 GCA_964519735.1 uncultured Taibaiella sp. | reverse complement strand
TATAATTTAAATGAAACAGGGTATAAAGTTCCCATAATTTAATGAAACCAGAAAATTTAGATAATCCGGGAATCAATAGGTTTAACCGGATTTTTTAAAGGATTTTTGACTACAGTCCCTTATTTTAAAAAGAATTGAGTTAATTTGTATTCCAATAACGCTTAATATGGTCTATAACCTGAGTACCGACAATTCCCTGATTACCCAATGGGTAAGTGAGCTTCGTAATATCGCTATTCATCATGATCGTATGAGATTCCGTAAAAACATGGAACGCATCGGGGAAGTCA
>CAZFKK010000013.1:6979-21648 GCA_964519735.1 uncultured Taibaiella sp. | reverse complement strand
CCGGCGTGCGTTTCGTCCCTAAAAAATTCAAAAATCTTAATTTGACTAAATAGAGATAAACTTATCTTAGGTTATCATTACTTATTGATTTACTGTTATCGAGATTCCCTATTTTTTTATAGCTAAAACAATATGGTGATTCGGTAAAGGTTCCCGACCTTTGCACATCAAAAGATAAATTTTTAATTTAAAACAGTTTATAATCAATGAGCAACAAAGCAGTGTCTGTAGGCGCCCAATTCCCTACATTTAGTAAGAAAGCAGTAGTATCTATTGAGAAAGGAAAGGAATTCCAGCAAATTGGAAATGATATTCATGCCGGAAAATGGATGGTCATGTTCTGGTGGCCCAAAGATTTTACATTTGTATGTCCTACTGAAATTGCAGAATTTAATAAAAAATACAGTGACTTTTCGGATCGTGAGACGATATTGATAGGAGCATCTACAGATTCTGAATTTGTACACCTTGCGTGGAGAAACAACCATGACGATCTGCGGGATCTACGGTTTCCCATGTTGGCGGATACTTCCAAGTCATTAGCAGAAGAATTAGGTATCCTTCAAAGTGAAGAGAAAGTGGCCTACCGTGCTACTTACATCGTTGATTCAGAAGGTATCGTACGGTGGGTGAGTATTAATGATCTGAGTGTAGGACGCAATGTAGAAGAAGTATTGCGTGTCCTGGACGCTTTGCAAACAGATGAGCTTTGTCCCTGTAACTGGCAAAAAGGAGAAGAAACCCTTACTGCTCAACTCAACTAATCTTTAAAAAGATCAACCCAAAGAAAGCCCGGCTGAACTTTTTCGCCGGGTTTTTTCTAAGCTTTATTTTGTCTTCAAATAGAGCAACTGATTTTATAACCTGAACGTTAAAAACAATTCTCAAAAAATGAACGAAACAATTCAAAGCCTGTACTCAGATTTAAATATTCCGAACGATTATAAAAGTCTGAGTCTTGATCGGCTTGCTGCAGTGGATAGCCGTTATCTTAAAGACCTGAAGCTGAATGTAGGCAATGTACTTAAAAGCAAACATCTTAGTGCTAAAGAAGCTGCTTTCTTAGCTTTAGCCACAGCAATCAATGAAAAGTCTAACGTATTGGTAGCCGCATTTGACGCCCTAGCCAGGAAAGAAGGCGCTTCTGATCATGAAATAGCAGAGGTACATGCTTGTACCTCTCTTATGAATACCAATAACGTATTCTATAGGTTCCGGCATTACTTGCCTCAAAATGAATACTATAATACCACACCTGCAGGTATGCGTATGAGCATTATGATGAATCCTGTGTTAGGAAAGGAGTTTTTTGAATTATTGAGTTTAGCCATTTCTTCATTAAATAACTGCGAGCTTTGTATTACGTCTCACGAGGCTTCCGTTAAGAAACATGGAGCAGGAGAGGCCCGCATTTTTGATACCATTCGCCTGGTTGCAGTAATTAAAAGCCTGGTTATAGCATTGGCCTAAATTCAAAAGAAATATTTCTTTAGTCTAATGATGGCAATATCTTTTGCCTGAATTTATGTTTAGATTTCATTACGGTAAAATTTTTTTTGAATAACTTTGAATAACATGCCTATTTTTCATCTGTGACAAGTTGCCTTTTATAGAGTTGTATGGTATTATGTAAGCCATAATACAGGGCATCGCAAATGAGCGCGTGACCGATGGATACTTCCTGTAAGTTGGGGATACTTGAAGCAAAAAAATGCAGATTACTTAGATTAAGGTCATGTCCGGCATTCAATCCCAAGCCTATTTTTCCTGCGGCCATGGCAGCTAGACTATAGGCTTTTATTGCCGCCATTTTATCATTTGTGAAATCCCTGGCATAAGCTTCAGTGTAAAGTTCTATACGATCAGCGCCACAAGATTTAGCCTCTGATACCATGGCCACCACCGGATCAACGAAAATAGATACTCTTATTCCTTCCTGCTGGAATACAGGAATAATACTTTGCAAAAACTTTTTTTCTTTGATCGTATTCCAACCATGATTTGAGGTAAGTTGGTTACGATTGTCGGGCACTAAGGTAACCTGAGTCGGCTTGTTTTCCAATACCAAGGCAACAAATTGGTCTTCCTGGGGATTCCCTTCAATATTGAATTCCGTGGTGACCATGTCTTTCAATTTCCGGACATCGTCATAACGAATATGCCTTTCATCAGGACGGGGGTGTACCGTAATTCCATCAGCGCCAAATCCTTCAATATCGATGACCGATTTAATAATATCAGGGGTATTTCCTCCTCGGCTATTGCGTAATGTGGCTAATTTATTTATATTGACAGATAGTTTAGGAGGCATGTTTCAGGAAATTTTTGTCAAAAATAGCATAAAAAAATGCGGCATCCATTTATGGTGCCGCATTTTGATTAGATATAGAAATTACCTGGTCAACTTAGAAACCAGCATTTTCCTGGCGAAATGTATTCTGCTTTTAATAGTGCCTAAAGGCTCTTGTAGTGCATCTGCTATTTCCTGGTATTTATATCCCAAATAATGCAATTCAAAAGAAAGCCTGAAAATATCAGGTAAGCGGTTAATAGCCCCTTTTATTTCACGTAATCCGGCATTGATAAGGCCATCATTTTGCGCCACTCTATCGGTTTGAAACAAGAAATAATCTTGCGGTGCCTCTGTAGTGACTTTAGTGAATTTCTTTTTTCGTCGGTAATTATTGATGAAGATATTCCGCATAATAGTGTACAACCAGGCTTTAATGTTGGTCCCACTCTGGTATTTGCTTTGATTGGCCATTGCCCGATAGAGTGTCTCCTGGATCAGGTCTTTAGCTTCTTCGGTGTCGTGGGTGAGTGATGCAGCAACTGGTTGTAAAAAGCTACTGTTGTTAATCAACATCTGGTTAAAAACATGTGTTGTCATATACCGTTGATTTTTGGAGTGAAGAATAAAATTACGGAGTTTTGTGTATAAAAAAAACAAATAATTGTTAAGTGAAATTTTTGAGAAGTGTATCAATCTGTGTCTAAAGAATTGTTTTTTAGGCTTTAATGATAATTTTCTGATCCTATTACTTAGCAGCCATCAACAAAAGATTAGTATTTAGCCAACGATTCTCTTGAAGTAATTTCGTTTTTAATAGGAGTTCAATTAAAAATCTTATTCTTTTATCAAAGATTATTACCAAATTTTAGAAATAGCACCTACGGCGACCCCGGATGAGATTAAGAAGTCTTTCCGGCGGATGGCTCATGAATATCATCCCGATAAGAATCCTAACAACCCATTGGCACAAGCGCAGTTCATTAGTCTGCAGGAAGCCTACAAGATATTGTCCAATGATAAAGAGAGAAAGGCATATGACCATGAGCGGTGGTTGTCTGGCAGATTTAGGGACAGTATAAAGATGATTACGCCACACTATTTGCTGGATGCACTTCAAAAACTCAATATGCATTTATTGGAAATTGATGTTTACAGGATGAATCGACAATTACTTAAAGAATACCTATGCTATTTGTGCACTGATGAAAAAATAGCTATCTTAAGAAAGAAAGGAGAGATAGGCCTGTTGGAGCGTTTCATTGCCGAAGGGCTCAAAACGTCAAAGTTCTTGCCTTATTATTACGAATTAGCTGTTTTGAATCGATTCAAGCTTATTGCGGCCGCAGATGAGAGCCTGAATGAAGCCCTGCTTAAAAGAGAAAGGCAATTATTATTTATCAGGCAATGGAACCGTTTTTTCCCTTGGTTAACTGTCCTTATTACCTTACTTATTTGTATCGGTATGTTTTGGTTTGGACGTAAGTAATTGTGGTACGGGAAAAAGCCTGATTCATTTTTTGGGACCATGACCTATCTTTGCCAGCTTAATATCCAAAAATTAATCGCGTGCGTATAGCCCTACTTGTTTTTTTGTTGTCGCTGCCTTTTTCTGTTTTTCCTCAGTCCGAAGCCCCTAAACGAGAGTTTCGTGCAGTCTGGATTGCTACGGTAGGTAATATAGACTGGCCATCCAAAATGGGCCTTTCTGCCCAACAACAACAACAGGAATTCATCCATCATCTGGATTTTTTGCAACAGCATGGTTTCAATGCTGTAATTGTCCAGGTGCGACCGGCAGCCGATGCTTTTTTCCCATCAGAATACGAGCCCTGGAGCCGGTATTTATCTGGAAAGCAAGGAGATCCTCCATTTCCGAAGTATGACCCACTTTCCTTTATGATTAAGGAATGCCACAAGCGAAATATGGAGTTTCATGCCTGGTTTAATCCATTCAGAGCATTAGTGAGTAGTCATAACAATCCTAATCCTCCGGGGCATGCCACCCGAAAAAATCCTGATTGGATAATTAATTATGCAGGCAAGGCTTATTTTGATCCAGGTAATCCCGCTGTACGGGAATATATCTTAACTGTAATACTGGATGTTGTCAATCGTTATGACATCGATGCTGTACATATTGATGATTACTTTTATCCTTATAAAGTTCCGGGCAAAGATTTTCCTGATCACGCTACATTCAATAAGTATAATAATGGTTTAAACAAAGACGATTGGCGTCGCAATAATGTAAACCTGTTCGTTTCACAGTTGAATACAAATATCAAAAAGGAAAAATCATGGGTGAAATTTGGCGTGAGTCCCTTTGGCATATGGAGGAATAAAAGCCAGGATCCCGAGGGTTCAGCTACTAACGGCACCAGTTGTTATGATGATCTCTATTCGGATGTAAGGCTATGGATAGAAAAGAAGTGGGTAGATTATGTAGCCCCCCAACTCTATTGGGAACATGGACACAGGCTTGCCGCCTATGATATACTTTTACCCTGGTGGAAGAAGAATGAAGGGCAAAGGCAATTGTATATCGGATTGGGAATTTACCGAATGGCAGGAGCAACAAAAGGAGTATGGAGTAACCCGAATGAAATCCTGAAGCAAATACGCGCTGCCCGTGCACAAAAGGCTGATGGTTTTGTCTTTTACAGTATGTCTCATTTTCACAAATTGAAGTCTGATCTAGCCGACAGCCTGCAGCGCAATTATTTTGGTACTATCGCTATTCCTCCTGCCATGCCCTGGCTAAATCAGAAAACTCCGGATCCCCCTTTGCTAAGAGCCGGTTTATCTGGCAAGGGAATATTATTACAATGGGAAGGGCAGGATATTTCCGATGAATCATTGCGGTTTCTTGTTTACCGGTTTGGCATGAATGAAAAGATTAATTTGAAAGATGCTTCTAAAATTGTTGCATTGACCCAGCGTAAATCTTTTGTGGACCAGGAAATCGGACAGCCCTACAGGTATGTTGTTACTGCGTTGGATAGAGTTTGGAATGAAAGTGAGCCGAGTAATAGTGTGTCCGTAACAGATAATTAGTATTCATAACTTTATATTGTTTTCTTATGTTTATAGAGCCGTTTAAGTCAGGAAATACTACAGGCTGGATAGAGGTAATTTGTGGCTCAATGTTTTCAGGTAAAACTGAAGAATTGATTCGACGGTTGAAGAGGGCACAGATCGCAAATCAAAAAGTCGATATTTTTAAACCGGAAAAGGATGCCCGTTACCATGAAGAAGATGTTGTCTCTCATGATGAGCGCAGAATTCGTTCTACAGTGGTGACTACTTCACAAAATATCTTACTGATGGCAGAAGAAGCTACAGTTATTGGTATTGATGAAGCACAGTTTTTTGATCATGAACTACCGAATGTAGCCGAAATGCTAGCGAGGAGAGGAGCAAGGGTTATTGTTGCCGGCCTTGACATGGATTTTCAGGGTCGTCCTTTCGGACCCATTCCCGCGTTATTGGCCATAGCGGATTACATCACTAAATTACATGCTATTTGTATGCAATGCGGTGATATAGCCCATTATTCTTATAGAACAGGAACAGAAGAGGGCACCATCCTTTTGGGAGCAAAAGATAAATACGAACCCCGTTGCCGGAAATGTTTCTATCCATAGTAAGATTTTGTTGGGACCTATGAGCGGATTGCGCTCTGATGATCCTTTAAGATAAATTGGTACTTGGTCATTGATTGCTTAATTTTACGTTTCATGGAAGCATCTCATCTACACCCCGATCAGCACCTTGGTCCGGTTGAAAAAGAATACGAAAACAGTATTCGGCCTCAATCGATCGAGGAATTCTCCGGACAGCCGCAATTGATAGAAAATCTGCGTATTTTCATCAAAGCGGCTAATATGCGGGGTGAAGCCTTAGATCATGTGTTGTTCCACGGGCCTCCGGGATTGGGTAAAACTACCTTGTCCCGTATTGTGGCTAATGAGTTGGGAGTAGGGATTAAAGAAACCAGTGGTCCCGTTTTAGAAAAACCAGGAGATCTGGCCGGCTTGCTGACTAACCTTGAAGACCGGAATGTATTGTTTATTGATGAAATTCATCGCCTCAGCGTTGTTGTCGAAGAATACCTGTATTCGGCAATGGAGGATTACAAGATTGATTTGCTGATTGAGAGCGGTCCTAATGCACGTTCTATACAGATTAACCTGAGTCCCTTTACGCTCATTGGCGCCACTACCCGTTCCGGCTTACTCACGTCACCTTTACTTTCCCGTTTCGGGATCAAGTCCCGGTTGGATTACTATACTATAGAAGTATTGCAGAAGATCATTGTCCGTTCTGCAGGATTGTTGCAAGTGAAAATCACTTCCGATGCTGCGGGGGAGATAGCCCGGCGTAGCAGAGGAACTCCCCGTATTGCCAATGGGTTATTGAGGCGAATGAGGGATTTCGCCCAGGTATTAGGCACTGGCGTTATTGATCTGGGGATAACAGAACATAGTCTTCGGGCCCTGAATGTAGATGCGAGCGGCCTGGATGAGATGGATAACCGTATTTTGACTACACTTATTGATAAATTTAAAGGAGGGCCGGTAGGAATCAGCAATATCGCTACCGCAGTTGGAGAAGAATCGGGAACTATTGAAGAAGTTTATGAACCTTTTCTCATCCAGGAAGGATATATCATGCGCACGCCCCGGGGACGCGAAGCAACAGAAAAAGCTTACCGCCATTTAGGTCGCGATTGTGGCCCGGATGGTAAAGTCCAGATGCTCTTTTAAAGAAAGACCGCTATTGCCGGGGACTTATCTTTTTTCCACAATCAAGCCTATGTTCAATACAGATGGAAGCGGATTCCGTCTCATTACCTGTTCCACTTTGATTTCATACATACCCGTTTGCTTGAAATCAGGCCCTTCTGAAACTGCTAAGGGTATCTTATGTTCCCATATCCCACTCATTCCCCGTGCCAGCCATTTTCCTTCCGGATCAGCAAGGGTTTTCTCTATCCTTACCCCATCTGTATATAAGGTATCTCCCGGAGCTTTTACTTTTATGCGGAACCAGATATTGGCATTCGGATAAGCTTCATCATGTCTTAAGAGCAGGTATAGTTGATATCTTGAAGCGGTATCAGCAATCTGAACCTTAAATGTAGGTTGGAAGTCATAAGACCATGCTGCACCAGGTATAGGAACCTGTTTTTGATAGTAGGGTGACTTTACCATGCACGAATTGAAGAATACCGCTATGCAGCAAATAAATATAATTTTAATATTCAATGGATATTAATGTTTATTAGTTATTAATTACACGTTAGAGATTACTACAACACATTTAAGACCTGTTCCTTCGCTTTTTCCAATCCATCTTTCATATTCACAACAATCTTTTGAATAGAAGCATCATTTGCTTTAGAACCGAGCGTATTGATTTCACGACCTACTTCCTGCAAAACAAAACCGAGTTTCTTTCCTACCCCAGCCTCGTCAGCTTCCTGAATGAGTTGGTAGAAGTATTGGCAATGGCTTCTAAGTCGTTGCTTTTCTTCGGAAAAGTCTATTTTTTCAATGTAGAAAATTAATTCCTGTTCCAATCTATTAATGTCAATACGTTCTTTATCTATCCACTCCTGTAAAGAATTGTTGATGCGACTACGAATACGTTCTATACGGGCAGGCTCATAATGTTCTACTTCCTGGAGGAGTGAGGCAATATGCTGCACCTGATATGATAAATCTTTTTCAATATCCCGTCCTTCTTCTGAACGATGTTGGCTCAATTTTTCGGCAGCTGCAATAATCAATTGTTTGATAGCCTTCCACTCTTCTTCCGGCAGGCTTTCCGTTTCAGCCGCTACAATTTCAGGCATGCGCATTAGAGTAGCCAGGATGTGCTCTTGTTGTGCAGGTACGGCTAGCTTCAGGTCGTCGGCAATATGCATCATCGCATTGTAATAATACCTTGCCAGATCCGTATTGACCTGCATCGGTTTTGCTGCTCCATTTTGCTTGATGGTTACCGATAAATCTATAGTCCCCCTTTTTAACATACGCATTAATTCGTTTCGAATTTCTGATTCGTATGCCTTGAGCAAAGGCGAAAAGCGATTACTGAGTTCAAATTGTTTGCCGTTAAGCGATTTTATTTCTACGATTACCTGCCTATCACCCGCCATTCCTTCAGCGCGGCCATACCCGGTCATGGAATATATCATGAATTGATTGTATTAAATACAGGGCGAAGGTAAAATTATTTATTTTTAGCAATGATAAAAATAAAGGCAGTTTTTTAAATGCAGGTTTCAACTAATCCGGGTATCTTATTGTCTATATATTTTTTGAGCCACTTGCACTTTTTCGGGTTTGACTGATTTGTAAAGTGATTCATTAATCCGGGTATTATACCGTATTTGCGAAATACAATGTTAAAATCGATGGAATTACTATTAAAAACAGGATTCTAAAATTACCTTTAACCAATAAAGTAAATTATTGGGTACACACATAAAAGCATAGTTTTACACTCATTTATAAATAATCGTATTATGAAAAAAGGATTGATATTGCTGACAGGGTCGGCATTAGTTATCAGCCTGATGGCTGCTTGCAATAATACCAATGAAACCGGTGAGTCCTCTGAGCTATTAACCGATTCCTCTATGGCAGAAGACCTTCCCCCTATTTCCATAAGACCGGTAGAAGGTTCTCCGGAATTCCCCGATGCCTCCCTGGCCATTAAGAATGTAAATGCTGTATTGAAAGGCAAAGACTCTGTGACGGTTACGATAAATTATGATGTGCAGCATTATGAATTGAAGAGCCAGACAAGTGATGCTGCGGGTAAAGGATGCAATAACTCTAAAGACGGCCAGCATATCCATTTTATCCTCGACGACAACGCCTATACTGCTTTGTATGCGCCTACCCATACCTTTACCCTGCCCCTGGGATCTGAGCATTATGTGATGTCCTTTCTTTCCCGTTCCTATCATGAATCTCTTAAGACACCCAAAGCGGCAGTTCTTTACCGGTTCTCCGTAAATGATAAGGGAGTATTGAGCAAATTGGAAATACCCACTACTCCTATGGTTTTTTACAGCAGGCCTAAAGGCGATTACCTGGGAGACGATACGAAGAATGTTCTTTTAGACTTCTATGTTTACCAGGCGAAGTTGGCTCCCGATGCTTATAAAGTCAAAGCGAATATTAATGGCAAGGATTTTGAACTCAATAAATGGGAACCTTATTTTATTGAACATTTGCCAATGGGTGATGCCACCGTAACCTTACAATTAATAGATAGTAACGGCAAGGCAGTAGAGGGCGTTCATACGAATGCCAGCAAGACTATCACTCTTGCGCAGGAGGAACCCATCCGCTAGATTCAGCAGGGAGTGAAAGGAATTTTATTTTGAATCCTTATTTTAGAACATCATGAAGTATGTTTTCCCCATTTTTGTTATAGGATGGGTTTTGCTCCAGAGCGTTCAGGCACAAGATACCCTTTGGGTATTACATAAGGAAAATCAACCCTTTTTCTTTCATAAGATAAAGAATGGAGAGACTTTGTTTCTTTTAAGCAAGCGTTATGCAGTACCCCCTGCGCGACTTGCAGATCTGAATCAGGTCACTTATCAGGAGGGGCTGTATCCGGGAACACGGTTTCAGATACCCATAGGTAATTATAATTATCTCCGGACAGGAAATTTGAAAAATAGCCTCCCGCTTTATTATAGAGTAGCGGAAGATGAAGTATTGGGTGATGTCAGCAGGCTGTTCCACGTAGCGCAAGCTGTAGTTCAGGATTGGAACAGGATGGACGATAACCAGATTTCATCGGGGCAGGTATTACATGTCGGGTGGATCGCTTTTGATGCCATGCAGCAGGCATTCCCGGATGTAAAAAAAAGTATTGCTGACGAGCTGCCCTCCCCGGGAAGAAGAGAAAGGGACTCTTCTCCTGTTGAGGGACAGGCAGTTCCTATAACCATTCCTGCAAAAAGTGAGGTAGTGGCAGATCAAGATAGTACTGAAGATAGCGATACCGGTATCGACGAGACATTTGAGCGTTTGTACCGGGTACAAATCACTGATAGAGAACTTATGAAGGAATCCGGTGCTGCAGTTTTTTATCCGTTGAAACTAAAGGTGGGAAAGGGTATTTATTATGCATTTCATAATACCGCCCCCCGGGGCACGATTATCAGGGTTAATAATCCGGCAGGCGGGCACACTATTTATGCTAAAGTATTAGGACCCATTCCCAAATTGAGTGAATATCATAATGCAATCATCGCATTGAGTAATAACGCCTTAGCAGAATTAGGCGCTATGGATAGAAGGATGTTTTGTCACTTACAATACCGGTAGCCTGCTGATTGTTCCCCAATACCGAATTGCTTCCCAATTGTATATCCCCTTGTTTAATGCTTCGGCTTTGTTTCCTTTTTTGTTTAATTCCTTAACAATCCTACACTTCACAGAGTAAAGTTTAGCGGGTTGCATTTAGTCGTTATGAATAGGAATTTAAGGACATATCCGTGTTAACGGCATGTCATTGCTCTGATTGATAACTGTTTTTTTGCTATTTTGCGGGGATTTTATCAATGCAATCTTTCTAAAAAAATTATACCTTCTAATGAAGCGTTTATTATTTGTTTTGCCCTTATTATTTACTGTACTTGCCTCCTTTGCCCAGGATGTAAAAGATGTGATTAAATGGAACACTACTGTAGAAAAAACAGGAGACAGTACATTTTCCGTAGTGGTATCGGCAAAGATTAGCGAAGGGTGGCATATTTATACGGCAACTCCGGGAGGCGACGGCACCCAGATTCCTACCCAGGTAAAATTCTTTCCCAATCCCCATGTACGGATGGATGGGAAACTGAAAACAGAAGGCAAGGTAATTACAGAAGAAATTAAAGAACTGGAATATTCCATTAATTATTATAAAAATAAGGTAAGCTATACGCAGCATATCATTGCTTCTGCCAATACAACATTAAAAGGAAGTATTGAATTTCAAATATGTGATGATGAAAAATGCCTGAATCCTACCACCGAAAGATTCCAGTTGAAGCTGGAAGGATTGACGGTTTCTGCTGTTGAAGAGCCAATGGAAGATTCAGCTTCGGCCGGTTTTGATTCTATTACAGCAGCGCATCCCGTGCTTGCTGCTGGTGATACTGCTCCTGCGGATTCCGCCTTATTATCTTCCGCCATATCGGGCGAAGACCATGACCTGGAGAAGAGTTCTTTAGGGGAGCTGTTTCTGGCGGGCTTTGTCGCAGGATTTATTGCCTTTATTATGCCCTGTATTTACGCCATGTTACCGATTACTGTGAGTTTCTTTACAAAGCGTAGCAAAAACAGGGCAACCGGAATCAAAAATGCCGTCTTTTATTCATTATCCATTATCCTGATCTTTACGGCTATCGGTGCATTGATTACCATGCTGTTTAGTGAAAAAACAATGTACGAATTATCCACAAGTATGGGTTTTAACCTTTTTGTGTTTATTATTTTCATTGTCTTTGGCGTGTCCCTGTTGGGCGCTTTCGAGATCACGCTTCCTGCCTCCTGGTCCAGCAAGCTGGATACGAAAAGCAATACGAACAGCTTTGGGGGCATATTTTTCATGGCCTTAGTCTTAGTAATTGTCTCTTTTAGTTGTACATCTGCCTTTATTAGCTCCTTAATTGTTTATATTGTCAAATCCGGCAACAGTTTGGGGGGGCTTGTCGGATTCTTCGGATTTGGTTTGGCCATAGCCCTTCCTTTTGCCCTTTGTGCATTTTTTCCCGGTTTGCTCAACAATATTGCCAAGTCCGGTGGTTGGTTGAACACGGTGAAAGTAACCATGGGATTTATAGAGCTGGCCATGGCTATGAAATTCTTATCTAATATAGACTTGCAATACCATTGGGGTTTACTTGATTTCGAGGTATACCTTAGCATCTGGATTATTATTTTTGGGTTACTGGGTTTCTATCTGTTGGGAAAACTTCGTTTTTCCCATGATGACGAATTGCCCAGAAATATGTTTGGACATGCGTACCTGTCTGTAACCCGCTTGTTTTTTGCTATGGCCTCTCTCGCCTTTACGGTTTATATGATTCCCGGACTTTGGGGAGCCCCGCTTACCGGGATAAGCGGGTTCTTGCCTGAGCGTAAGACCTTGGATTTTAATATTCATGATCAACTTACCGGGCTGCAGGCCAATAGTAGTATTGCCACGTTTGACGGCACACAGGTCGTCCCGCAAAAATATGCAGGCATACTTAAATCGGAATTGCCGGGTATTCCTTCTTTCTTCGATTACGAGGAGGCGTTGGCTGCAGGACGTAAAATGAATAAACCAGTCTTACTTGACTTTACGGGACATAGTTGTGTGAACTGCCGTAAAATGGAAAGATCGGTATTGTCTAAGCCTGAAGTGTTGCGGGAACTGAAGCAAAATTTCGTAGTTGCAAGTTTATATTGTGATGACAAAACCGTGCTTGCCAAAGAAGACCAATATACCGCTAAAGACGGTTCTTTGATCAAAACTATTGGCGATAAAAACCTTGACCTTGAATTGACGAAGTTTGGCGCGGTGGCGCAACCCTTATATATATTTGTGGATGGAGAAGGTAATGTTTTGAAGAATGCGGGAGGATTTGTTCCTGATGTGCAGCGCTTTATGGATATTATGAATACAGTCAGGGAAGCCCATAAAAAGAATCATGTACAGTAAATACCAGGATAATTAAAGTAAGATCAAGGGGCTACTCAATGCGGAGATAGCCCCTTTTTTTATCCAATAAAAAAGATTTAAAGACAATTTCAACTTAAATTTTGTTATTTTGTTAGTCTACCTGGTTCCTGAATTTCAAATAATATAATTTTTTCTATACCCCCATAACATTAATTTAATAGGTCAATTATTGTATATACATTAGTTTTGCTTTTTTATTAATTTATTCACACCTAAATCAAACATAACATGTCCACAACAACCTGGTCTTTAGACCCCACCCATTCTGAAATTCAGTTTAAAGTAAAGCATATGATGATTTCTACCGTATCCGGTGAATTTGGTCAGTTTCATGCGGAATTGAAGACAGAAGGTGATGATTTTACGCAGGCTACGGCCCGCCTGGAAGCAGATATCAATTCCATTACTACTAAAAATGAACAGCGGGATGAGCATTTGAAAAGCGCCGATTTTTTTGATGCGTCGAATCATCCCAAGTTGGTTTTTGAGAGTACTTCTATTGGAAAGAAGGATGAAGAAAATTATATACTGAATGGTAACCTTTCTATTAGAGGGGTAACTCACCCCGTAGCACTTCAGGTGGTGAACAGTGGTATTATTAAAGATCCTTATGGGAATATGCGCACCGGTTTTGAAATAAGCGGAAAAATTAACAGGAAAGACTTTGGACTTAGCTGGAGTGCTCTTACGGAAGCTGGCGGACTTGTCGTCAGCGATGAGGTAAGGTTACTGGCTAATGTAGAATTTATACATCAATAATTATCAGGATCTTTACCGGAGGAATTGGGCGTTGTTTCTATAAAGAACTTCGCCCATTTTTTAATATTCAGGGCCATTATAATAATTTTGGCTAAGCCATAAGCGTTATCTAATTTTATATCCGGACTTTAGGCGTAAATTACCAATCCTTTACTGGTTAGTCGGAATTGCAGTGTATTATGAATAAAAGGCTCCTCCCGTTGTTATTATTTTTTGCTTGCTGCATGGAGGCAGGGGGGGCTTTGTATGCGCAAACCAACCTGGAGGTATTCGGACAGAACCGTATTCAATACCGGCGTTTCGATTGGAAATTTTACGATGCCAAGCATTTTAAAATATACCATTACGATCGTTCGGGCAGGGAACTGGCCCGGTATGTGGCCGAACAGGCCGAACAAGATATCACGGCTATTGAACGCAAACTAGGCGGACTTTTTCCTGATCGCGTCAATATTATTGTGTACAATTCTTATGATGATTTCCAGCAATCCAATATCGGGCTGAATGGGGAATTGCACATGCAAAATGATAATCCTGCAGGTACGGTGAACCTGGTTGGTGACAAACTGGTTATCTATTTTACCGGTAAGCATGCTGATCTGAAACGGCAATTGCGCCAGGGTATGGCCAAAGTTGTTATGGAACGCATGATGTTTGGAGAAAATTTCAGGGAGATGGTGCGGAATGCCTTCCTGCTGAATCTACCTGCATGGGTTACCGAAGGTTATGTGGATTATGTAGTGGACGGATGGACTACTGATGATGATAATGACTGGAAGAACCTGGTTATGGGAAGTGTCAAAGTCGATTTTCATGAACTGGCGGAACAAAATCCGCGCTTGGGTGGTAAAGCATTCTGGAAATACATAGC
>CAZFKK010000013.1:0-6969 GCA_964519735.1 uncultured Taibaiella sp. | reverse complement strand
ATGGAGAACATAATGTTATAAATTTATTGTATTTGACCCAGTTGAAGAGTAGCCTGAATAAGGCGATGCTCTTAACTGTGCAGCAAAAATTAAGACCCACCTATGATTCTTTACTGGCCTTTTATCAAGATCGGTATGCATTTGAAGAGCAGATATTTGAACCTATGGATACGGTCTCGTTATTGACAAGAATCAAGGTTCCGGCCGATGAGGGTTATATCCGGGATGTAATGGTATCTCCCCGGGGTAGTGACGTAGCCTATGTTGCCTGGAAACAGGGAGAATACAGCGTTATCCTGCAGCGTACCCAGGCAGAGGAGGGAAAAGAGCAATATAAGCCCAATGAACTTCAGTCGGGGGGAATTAAAAATTATATGGAGCATCCTGATCCCGATTATCCCTTGCTGGCCTGGAACAATACGGGGTTTAAATTAGGCATCATATTCAAAAACCGGGACAGGCTGCGGATCAGGGTATATAATTCCGTAAAAGGGAAAATGGAAGATTTCAGGATCCCTGCCAACAGGTTTGATCGGATCACAGGCTTTACGTTCATGGAAGACGATGATAAAATCATCCTTTCTGCAATTAAAAGAGGGCAGAGCGATTTGTATGAATACAGGCTGAAGGGTGGCCGCATGACGCAGATTACCGATGATGCCTGGGACGATGCTGCCCCGGTTTTCGTCAGCGGGGGATCCCGGAAAGGTATTATTTTTCTCAGTAACAGGCCCTCGCCGTTTATTAATATTAAGCCACTGCCTAATGAACTCCCTGCGGGGCCTATGAATGCTTATTTTTATAACAGTACCACTGCCAGTTACGAATTATTACAGCTTACTTATACAGGTAAAGGTACTGTTGCTCAAGCCATACCCTATGGCAGTGATCATTTCGCTTATTTATATGATCAGAATGGGGTAAGAAACAGGTATGTTGTCCTGTTCGGGAGAAATGCACAAAACCAGGATTCTGCTTACTCCCTGCCTATGACCAACTTTAGCAGAAGTATTTTATACCACCAGTATAACCCGGCCAGTGGAAAGATCGCGGATGTCATCCAGGAAGGGAAGATGTATAATATCTTCTTCCATCCTATCGTATTGCCACCGCCTGATGGAGAGGAAGCTCCGAGGAAACCCTTGCCCCTAAGTTTTGTGGATGGTGTAGCGGGTAAAAAGAGACAGACAGATGTTGAGCCTATCAATATGATGGACCGGTCCGGCGGGTCAGACCCCAATAGCCCATTTGACATTAAAACCGGGGAGGCCTTCCAGGGAGCATTCAGCCGGCATAGCAGATCGGATATTTCAGATTCTGCGGCAGTAGAGCCAGGCTTAGAATCTATTCAACTGGCAAGGAAACTTGCCGTTAACGAACAAGCCGATTCCGGCACCCTATTGATGGACCAAGGATCTTTGGAAGATGATCAGGATCTTGCAGCACGGGAATCCTCAGTGAATGGGAAGCGGATACTTTATGTTGACAGTACTTTCATCGAACTGCGTTCGCAACCTTACCGGTTGTCGTTTAAACCTGATTTTTTTAGTGTCCGTTTGGATAAAGGGGTTCTGTTCAACCGCTACCAGTCCTATAATAATACAGGGGGGCAATATACCAATCCTTCTTTAGCCGGTATGCTGACGGCCAGTTTATTTGATAAAATGGAAGATTACCGGCTTACCGGAGGCTTACGCATCCCGGCCAACTTTTCAGGACTTACCTATTTCCTCCAGTTCGAGAATTTTCGCAGAAGGGTGGACTGGGGAATCGTATTCCTGCGGCAGGAAAATAAGTACACCTATAATTTCCTGATTGATAGTACAGTGTTAGTTTCTGAGCCTGGAAAAACAGTGGCGAACATGGTGCAGGGAAGCGCCAGTTATCCTTTGGATAAGGTGAGGAGTATTCGTATGCATCTTTCCCTGCGCCAGGATAAGATGGTGGTAAAGGCCCAGGATGCGTACGGGCTCGTTCTACCTAATACCCAGGATTTCTGGACGATGAGCCGTGTGGAATTCGTGCATGATAACACGCGCAACCCGACCTTTAATATATGGAATGGATTGCGCTATAAGATTTTTGGAGAATACCTTTACAAGATTTATTCGGATAATGCAAGTTACAGCATTGGCGACCCTTCAAGGATGACATCTCAGGGTGGCTTTTATAATGCAGGGTTTGATTTTCGCTATTACCAGAAGTTGCATAAAAACTTTATTGCCGCCATCCGGCTTGCAGGCGCCCATTCCGGGGGAAATCAGCAGATATTGTACTTTTTGGGCGGTGTAGACAATGCATTGAATGCCAGCTTTAATAATGCGTTGCAACCCAGCCTTCAAAATAATTACGCTTTCCAGGCCCTGGCCACTAACCTTAGAGGGTATGATCAGAATGCACGGAATGGCAATACTTATGCTGTAATGAATGCAGAATTACGCTTCCCCGTTCTGAACACCCTGTTGAAACGCCCGGTTCAATCCAGCATTCTAAGACATTTGCAGGTCGTCGGATTTGTGGATATGGGTTCTGCATGGGAGGGGCTTTTACCTTCAGAAGCCAATTTTCAACGCAATAGCCAGGTCTCCTGGCCGCCCAATTCAAGTAGCCCGACCATTAAAATAACCTTGCCCGATTATCATGATAAGGGCCTTGCCATAGGCTACGGCGTTGGCCTGCGTACGATGCTTTTTGGTTATTTTGCCCGCTTTGACGCAGCATGGAATATCAGGAAGGATTTTATGTGGTATATCTCCCTGGGCACGGATTTTTAATTCACGATTAAAATTACCGGGTTAATTAGTGTTAATTTATAGTGATTTACACCTGGTTTTCTGATTTTTTACCAACTTTATTGAAAGTTTGTTAGTCTATTTGTAATTGGAGTATATTGACCAATATACTCCGGATCCCAGTATACTTCGGATAAGAGACGCAATAAATAAGGATTAATGAAACAGTATATAGTATTCCTGGTAGTTATTTTTACACTTATTCCTATGATCCATTATGCTCAGGACGCGGATCCCCCACCTTTGCTTATCCCTGATGACACGGAATTGAAGGAAAGAAAAGAGCTGTTGATCCCCAATGTATTTAGCCCGAATGGCGATGGGCAGAATGACTATTTTAAGATCAACAATATAACAGACGAGCGGCTGGTCGACTTTAAAGTGTTCAACCGCCTGGGAAAGATCCTGTTCCGGACAGACGATCCTCTGCGGGGATGGGATGGCAACCATAAAGAGGTACAACAAGAGGTAGGCGTGTACGGCTATATGATCCGTATCGCTTATCCGGACGGGTATATAGAAACTTATAAAGGTACGGTAATGCTTCTTCGGTAGCGATTATCGAGCACGGGTTTTCTCCTCATGGAACAACCGCATCCAGGATGCGGTTTTTTTTATTTTACTACTTTGTTCCAAAATGATATGAATATTGCTTCAATACGATTATTTTTGCGGTCAACTTAAAAACATTCAATTGAGTATGAATTCGCTTTTCTATTTAGTACCCTGTTTTGGGATTGTAGCTCTTTTATATACCATGGTCAAAGGATCCTGGGTGAGTAAGCAGAATGCCGGCAATGAACGGATGAAGGAAATCAGTCAATATATAGCCGAAGGCGCCATGGCCTTTCTTAAAGCTGAGTATAAGATCCTGGCGTATTTCGTGGTCATCGGCGCTTTATTATTAGGATTTATGGGCACGACTAATGAAAATTCACACTGGTCGATAGCCATAGCTTTCATCGTTGGCGCTTTTTTTTCCGCCTTGGCGGGTTTCCTGGGGATGAGGATTGCTACCAAGGCTAATGTACGTACTGCAGAAGCCGCACGCACCAGCCTCTCCAAAGCCCTGAAGGTTTCTTTTACCGGCGGCGCTGTCATGGGGTTAGGCGTTGCAGGGCTTGCCGTATTGGGGTTGGGAGGCTTGTTCATTATTTTGATCAGTGTGTTTGCGCCGGGAGTAACGGCAGACAGCCACCTGGTGTTGAAATCTATAGAAGTATTGACAGGGTTTAGCCTTGGTGCCGAAAGTATAGCTTTGTTTGCCCGTGTCGGTGGAGGTATTTATACCAAAGCTGCCGATGTGGGAGCCGACCTGGTGGGCAAGGTAGAAGCAGGCATTCCTGAAGACGATCCCCGTAATCCCGCTACCATTGCAGATAACGTAGGGGATAATGTAGGAGATGTGGCAGGCATGGGTGCCGATCTTTTCGGCTCCTATGTAGCGACGGTCTTGGCGACTATGGTGTTGGGACAAGAAGTAAAAGATGCTGCCGGAGCAGCGTTAAGCGATGGCTATGGCGGTTTTTCTCCTATATTATTACCCATGCTTATTGCCGGACTGGGCATCCTGCTTTCTATAGTAGGCACCTGGTTTGTTAAGATATCGGATGCGGCCGGAATCAACACCGCGCCTGTACAGAAGGCACTGAATATGGGCAACTGGGGATCGATTATATTAACGGCGATAGTATCCGTATTCCTGGTTAAATACCTGCTACCGGAAACTATGGTGCTTCGCGGATTGGAATTCACCCAAAACGGTGTGATCGGCGCTATCCTCGTAGGCTTAGGCGTGGGTACCTTAATGAGTATTATTACAGAGTACTATACCGCAATGGGCAAGCGCCCGGTGATGAGCATCATCCGCCAGTCTTCCACAGGACATGCTACCAATATTATCGGTGGGTTGGCCATCGGTATGGAAAGTACTTTCCTGCCTATCTTAGTGTTGGCTGCCGGGATTTACGGATCCTACGAGTGCGCCGGGTTGTATGGTGTTGCCATAGCTGCAGCAGGTATGATGGCCACTACCGCAATGCAATTAGCTATTGATGCCTTTGGTCCTATAGCAGATAATGCAGGCGGCATTGCAGAAATGAGTGAATTACCAGCAGATGTCCGGGGACGTACAGATGTGCTGGATGCCGTAGGGAATACCACAGCGGCAACGGGTAAGGGATTTGCTATCGCTTCCGCAGCATTAACTTCTCTCGCATTATTTGCCGCTTTTGTCGGCGTATCCGGAATTAGTGGCATTGATATTTATAAAGCCGATGTATTGGCCGGCCTATTTGTGGGTGGGATGATACCCTTTATATTTTCTTCTTTGGCGATAACGGCGGTAGGACAGGCTGCAATGGCCATGGTGGAAGAAGTTCGCCGTCAGTTTCGCGAAATTCCGGGCATTATGGAAGGAAAGGCAAAACCTGAATACGAGAAATGTGTGGCTATCTCTACCGAAGCTTCTATCCGAAAGATGATGTTACCCGGCGCCATTGCTATCATTTCTCCTTTAATTATGGGATTCATATTCGGTCCCGAAGTGTTGGGTGGATTCCTGGCGGGCGCAACGGTTAGTGGCGTATTGATGGGTATGTTCCAGAACAATGCGGGTGGCGCCTGGGACAATGCTAAGAAATCTTTTGAGAAAGGGGTGGAAATTAACGGGGAAACCTATTATAAGAAGTCAGAACCTCATAAGGCTTCCGTTACCGGAGATACTGTGGGCGATCCGTTTAAGGATACTTCAGGCCCTTCTATGAATATTCTGATCAAATTAATGAGTATTGTTGCCCTGGTGATCGCACCTACGTTGGCTTCTTTACATGGTAAAAAGAATAAGGTTGACGGGACAGAGCAGGTGACGGCAAAGATTGAGATGCGCATGCATCCTACAGCCGGTCTGATGAAATAAATTGGAAGGAATAAAGAAAATAGCCAGGCAATAGCAAAGCCTGGCTATTTCTTATAAAGAATAACAGGTGCGTACAGGCAATAACAAGAGCGGTTATCTTTGCATAGGATTTAAACCGTTTTTTGCCGTAGCATTTTATGAAGATTTTGATTATCCGCTTTTCCTCCATAGGTGATATTGTGCTCACCACACCTATATTACGTTGTATTCGACGGGAGTACCCGGATGCCGAGATCCATTACCTGACCAAGCAGGTTTTTAAAACGGTAATCGCCCATAATCCTCACATTGATCGTATCCATACCCTGGATAAGGACCTGAAGCAAAATATAGTGGTATTAAAAAAGGAGCAATTTGATTACGTGGTAGATCTCCACCATAACCTCCGGACGCTTAAGGTGAAGAAGGCTTTAAAAGTGCCTGCTTTTACTTTTCGTAAGCTGAACTTCAGGAAATGGCTTTATGTACGTTTTAAATGGAAGAAGGTGATGCCCGACAAGAGTATTGTGGATCGTTATTTCGAGGCTTTGCGCCCTTTAATGGTGAAAAACGATGGCCAGGGGTTGGATTATTTTGTGGCAGAAGAGGAGCAAACCCGCCAGGAAGATATTCCTATGGGACATTGGGCAGGCTTTGTGGCCTGTGTCATAGGAGGTTCTTACGCTACCAAGAAGCTACCGGCAGACAAGTGGCGCGACTTTTGTCGTCAATGTCCTTATCCTGTTGTTTTGCTGGGCGGACGGGAAGAGCAGGCAGAAGGTGATTTAATAGCCGCTGTAGATGAGGGTAAAATTTATAATGCCTGTGGCAAATTTACCCTGGCCGAATCGGCCCACCTGGTACAACGGGCCAGGGTGGTGGTCAGCAATGATACCGGCCTGATGCACGTTGCCGCGGCATTTCAGAAACCTGTACTTTCTCTCTGGGGCAATACCACTCCGGAGATGGGCATGTTCCCCTATTATGGATTCAATAACTTAACGCAGACGGTCTCCCCGCAATCCGTAATGATGGAGGTCGAAGGATTAAGATGCCGCCCCTGCAGTAAGATAGGATTTGACCGCTGCCCGCAGCAGCATTTTAAATGCATGAATCAAATCGCTTCAGAAGACATGGTATTTAATGTTAAAAAACTATGGGATTTGTAGCATTGCGGATTTTTTTTTATACTTATGCAGTAAATTTATGCAGTAAATTATAGAGTGATCCCCATTTTCATTTTTATTCGCTTATTGAGTTGGTTATGATTGGTTTGGCCAA
>CAZFKK010000012.1:16202-22011 GCA_964519735.1 uncultured Taibaiella sp. | reverse complement strand
TTTAATGGGCAGGAGAAGGTGAATGAATGGGCGGCGATAGGGAATTTTATGGATTATAAGGAATGTGGTCAGGATACTAGAATTGGTAGATTTTTGAGTGTTGATCCAATTGCACGTAAATTTCCGATGCTTACTCCTTACCAATTTGCAAGTAATAGTCCGATTATGAATGTAGATATTGATGGGCTGGAGGGGATTTCCTATAAAGCTACTCTACCTTACAAAGGGTTTCAACTTCCTGTTATGCGAGTAATTGAGACGGATGTGTATGTAGCTGTAAATAGTAAGGGTGTAGATGGAGCTTATACTCCAAAAGATTTTGGAAAGCTGCAAAATGATATGAATACTAAGTTTAATCAGAATGGTTATGTAGACGAAGCTGGCCTTTCTGTTTTCTTCCAATTCAATTTTAAGACATTCAATCCAACCGAGTTAAAGAATCAACATCCTTCAGGAAAGGCAGTAGAGGCAACAATGGATTTTGCTAATAGGTTAGCAGATGAAACAAGTATTCTTTCAAATTATACTGTTAAAGGTACCGTTGATGCACCTGTAAGAACAA
Organism: uncultured Taibaiella sp.; assembly: GCA_964519735.1. GTDB lineage: Bacteria > Bacteroidota > Bacteroidia > Chitinophagales > Chitinophagaceae > Taibaiella. The sequence goes on along the minus strand of CAZFKK010000012.1, from coordinate 21,449 downwards.
CTAAAGGAGTAGTTATATGGAAGCAGAAATCTAATGATCCACTTGAAAGAGGGTCTAGTGTTGCCAACAGGAATACAATAGATCCTAACAGAGCAGGTTTCCCTTTTGGACAGGCAGAGGGTCATGAAATGACACATTTCTTTATTCAGCAAGCTGGGTTTTCTAATCAGTCTCCTAACAAAACATCAAATAAAGATCATGATTTAGGTGGATGGATGACTCAAGGATCAGGAAGTAGTAATAACTTAAGTCCTGAGGCTGCTCAGAAAGTTATCGAAGCTGTGCCGAGAGTAGATGATCGAACTTTGGGGACATCAGGTCAATAGTTCTTCTATTTTATGGTGAGTTTTAATCATGCAATTGAAACATTTTATTTATGAAATCATCCATATTTATCTGTGCATTTTTTTTGACTAATATTTTGAATGTTAATGCGCAATTATTAGCCAGGGTAACGTTAGTCCATTATGGAAATTATATAGAAGGTGCAAATACTATGTATTATTTAGTTGATAAAGATAGAGCCTTGAACTATCTTGTTAAAGCTGATACATTTAATACAGATAGCCTGCTTACCTGTTGGGGAACACCTATTTCAGAATCTGCAAGTGGTGATTGTTTTGAATTATTAAGAGGAAGAAGAGATTTGCCTTTTATAAGTTCTTTTTTTAAAATGAATAATGGACATTCAAAATTGATTAAATACACATTTAAAAACAAGAAGAAACAAAAGATCCGAATATCATTTTTGAAGGTAACATCCTTTGATTTTTGTAAAACAAAACTTGACCGCAGGTTATTTGCTTCTGTTCCAGCAGATTTTGATGAGGCGCTTATGCTTATAAGTGCCCCCAAAATTGATAAATTTGATGAGGGTGATTTTATATTCATGAAGACAGTGAAAGGATATTTAAAGAAAATTAAGTAGAATCCTTTGCTGGCACGCGTCACAGCTACCGCGCATAAAGATGCAGCTGGCCCTACTTTATATAGGATTTGTTATTACCTGATCAGGGCAGGAGGTCTTTAACAGGGACTGCTAATACTTCAGCAAGTAGTGATAGGTAGGATACGGAGAAGTTCACTTTACCCAATTCTATCCTGTTAATCTGGGAATAATCCTTATCACCACATTTAAACGCCAGTTCCATTTGGGTTAAATCCTGCTTTAGGCGTAATGCCCGCACTTTCTCCCCTATTTTCCTGAGGAACTCATCATCCCTATAATAAGCCTTCCTTACCTTTTTTTCCACTATGCAAAGGAAAATTTTAAGGATAATTTGTCATTGTACGTACTGATGACACCCCGACTGGAAAGATTCCGCCCTGTCCACGCTCTGCGTCCCCTCTGTCCAGGGGGGCAGCGGGCGCACGCTCCTGGAGATCATGGTAGACTCCCAGGGCGGCAGCGGCGCCGGGGTATGCAGTACCGATATCGCTTATATACGAAGCTATATATCTGGCAGCGGGAGCCTGGGCTATCTCTTCCGGGAGCTGATCGATGAGGGCCTGGCCGTAGAAGAAGATGTCTTCCATTTCTTCCGAAAAGTCAATACCGATTATGGTACCTACGGCGCCAGTTACAGCGCCTATGTTTCCTGGCAGGATGTTTTGTTCCGGGATGCGCTGGGCTATTATGAAGACGACCAGTTGTACTGCGATTATATCGCCTACTTAAACACGCTGTTGAGCCAGGTGGATATGAAGCCTCAATCATAGGAGATGCCTCAGTTGGCCCTGTATACATACAGCCCAATGGCGTATTGGAATTGGAATACAGGGTAAGGGGAATAAAGATATAGGACCGTAATTCCACTTTCTCAAAAACGACGCTTACCCCAAGGAAGAAAGAGGTCTTACGATTAATTATGGATGGGCTTACTGCCCCGGAAATTGCAAAAAAAATATTCCTGAGCCTCGGTACCGTGGCTAATTACCGTAACCGTATCATGTTGAAGTTAGATGTAAGCAATACAGCCAGCCTGGTAAAAAAGGCTTTGGTATTGGGGTTAGCTACCTGATTGGATACGGATTGCTGGTGAATACTTATTGTAGCGATAATGATGCATTATAAGGATTTTCCATAGGCTTTTGATAATTCGGGAACAGCAATGCTGTCCGGGTGCCACAAGGGACCATGCAGCAATTCTTCACCTGTCAAGCTGAAATACAGGTTTTGCAAGGTATGGAGAGTCGTACAATGTCCTGTATCAAAATCCATACGCATGTTGTTAAAGCTATCCCCATTTCGCTTCTGGTACAAATTAATTTTGTCCGCATCACCATGATAAAAACCGAGGTACAGCCGCCTGCCGTCGATAGGGATCTGCAGCCACATGCCCTCCCAGGCAAAACCGCAGGATTCCAGTAGGGTGGACGTTAAAGGGACAGGGTCATATTGCTCCGGGTGATTCATGATAGCCATCAGATCCCTTACCTTCAGGGTAAGGTGTTTATTGTCATTAAGGATAATATTCCCAACGCGAAGTTCTTGCAGGTGAATCATAATGTAGTTGTGATTTTATAATTTTTGAATTGCAGTATCCGGGATACCTGAGCGTTTATATACAAACGCAATGCCAGAAAAATTTAGTTATTTATGGCATTGCTGAAGAGGGGGAAGACGAAAATTTTAAAGAATAGTGTGGAAATTATTGCCCGTTTTGAGACTATTGAATTGCAGGAGGATTACCTGGAAAGGTAAGAATAATAAATAAGTTCAGAGATGAAATATAGTACTACTATTCTTTGATTTTTTCATTCAAATTAAACAAATGCAGATTTCTTACTGTGTGGACTACGGGACCGCGAAATAAAAAATAACCAGGTACCCGCGTGGAAACGCTCCGTAAGTTTTTTTACATTTTTTTGTTCCAGTTGAAGCCATAGGAAAAAAAAGCAATACACGAGCCGCAATAATAGGGTCTCAAAAAATCGTACAATCATAAATATAATTTTAAATACCGTATTTAACCTGTTGTAACCAGGAATACTTTATGCAGCGGACTTCTTCTCTAAGCCAATAGGCATTACCTGGCAGGAAAATTAGTTCAAAATCTATACCATAAAATAAAAAGTAAATTATTTCTGTAAAGAGTTTGGGGCTGCCCGGTTAAGGCAGGTGCTTCAGGATAACTGATTTCAGGTCTTGAATATCAAAAGGTTTAGCGAGCATTCCGTCTGCGCCGCATTCTTCCATGCTTTGCTGCAGCAGGATATCTGCAGAGAAAATGATGACCGGTATTTTAAGTGTTTTTTCGTTAGCCTTAAGTAATTTGCAGATATGGAGACCGCCCATGCCTGCCATTCGTAAATCCAATAAGATTAAGTCCGGTTGAAGGAGAATAATTTCCCCGATAACGGGCTCTTCTTTTAAAGAAATAATTTCATATCCTTCCTTTGTTAAAATATATCTTACAAGTTCCTGGATATCATCATCATCATCAATCACCAAAATCTTTTTTTTCATATTGTCGGTTTGGGTACCAAATCTAAAACTAAAATTCAGATAAAATAATATCGGTTCCATAATTATTCAAAATAAAGTTATTGTTTTTTACCAGGCAGGCATGGAGTACCTACTACCGGGGAGGGATCGCTGGTAAAATTTTTGGGTATAAAAGACTACTTACTTTGAAATAATTTCCCCAACATGGGGACCTGGCTAAGAACAAGTTGTTGATTACAAAGCGTAGGGTTAATGGCCCATTTTTTGTTTAAAATAAACAGGACGGCTTTGTTCGTCCGGTTCTTATTTTTTTATCCTTTAAAACATAACTGATAATGAAAAAAACAGCAAATGCAACCAACAAAGCAAACGTAACCCACCGCAATATGCAGGAGGGAGGCTCTTCTGATGTCATGGATGCTGCAACCGAAACGAGAAATAAGTCTTCAGAGAGCAAGAACAACTTGCTGGAGCAATTGTTTCTGAATTTATTGCAGGACATTTACTGGGCAGAAGAGCACCTGGAAAAAATGTTGCAATCCATGAAAGAAGCAGCGACCACAGAGGAGCTGGAAGAAGCTTTCGAAGACCATCTTCTGGCTACACAGAAACATAAAAGCCGCCTGCAGAAAGTTTTTCAACTGATAGGGAAAGAAGCAAAAGCTAAAAAATGTGATGCGATGGAAGGCCTGACGAAAGAGGCACAGCAAATAATCAATGAAACAAAAGAAAATACAATGACAAGGGACGCTGCCCTTATCATTGCTGCGCAAAAAATAGAACATTATGAGATTGCTGCTTATGGCAGCCTGGTGCAGCTTGCGCTTACCCTGGGATATGGAAAGGCTGCAGATCTCCTGGAACGGACATTATGGGAAGAAGAGGATACAGACCAATTGCTGACAAGCATAGCAGAAGAATATATAAATCCCATGGCGGATAGGGAAGGTGAGGATAATGAAACTTATGAAAATGCTGCTCTGGAAGAAGAAAATGCCTGATCTTTGTGATCAATAACAGGTTAACCATGAAGCTATATTTTTTGAAAATCCTGGTAGTTTTAGGAGGAATAAGTACTTCTTCCTGTGGCGACATAGGCGATCAGCCTCATTCCGGCACTCATGAATATAACGCTGGGCAGAAGTCACCCGGGACTGGAAGTACATTCCGGGTGCCCAGGAATTTGAATGACACAGACAGCGCGTTTATGTATACTGCAAAAACGGCAGGCTTACTGGAAATAGCAGCCGGGAAGGTGGCGCTGCAGAAAACTACGCAGCCACATGTGAAAAACTTTGCCCTTCTTATGGTAAAGGAACATACAGATGCCCTTGGAAAATTAAGAGAAATTGCCAGGATTAAAGGCATCAGCTTACCCGATACGCTAAGGGGGGAGGACAGAAGAAAAGTAGAAGAACTGTCTGCAAAATCCGGGCAAGACTTTAACCAGGCCTATATTGATGTGATGGTTGAAAGTCATGATAGATTTGTGGAAATATTCAGAGATGCCAACAGGAAGGTTACCGATATTGAAGTGAATACTTATGCCAAAGAATTACTACCGGCATTGCTGCGTCACCAGCGTAAAGCTCATTACCTTAGAGATTCACTATGATGATATTGCCTCATGATTAGAAAAGAGCGAACCCCGTGTATGACAGGTGGTTCGCTCTTTTTTTAATCTGGCCGGATTCGCCGGTAGGCAGGAGCAATAGAAAACGGGGATAGGGAGGGGCAGGCTTATTCAGATCCTCAATAGTGTGGATTTTTTTGCACTTATCTGGAAAGCATATACCCTA
>CAZFKK010000012.1:8480-16192 GCA_964519735.1 uncultured Taibaiella sp. | reverse complement strand
AGGTAGAAGTATTTAATGTCGGGGGCACAGATCCATTCAGTTAAAGTAATTTTTGGTATGTGTTTTGGCTTATCCATGGTATTGTTCAACTAAATTCATTTATTTATGACAACACCAAAAAGAAGCTACGCAAACAACCAGGGTGGCCGTAACCAGGAACGTTATACAGAAAGAAATGATGCCGGTTATCGTTGGCCGGAGCGCGGGGGCAATACTTACCGCGATCAGTATGATGAAGACGAAGGCCCGGGCGAAGGGCATGGTAGCCCATACTATGAAAATACCGGTGGTGACTACGGTAGCGGATGGGAATATGGATACCGTAATTCTGATGATCAGGGGCAGAGAAGCAGGCAATCCAATCGTTCTAATGGCAACGGCCGGAACTGGCGGGAAACAGAAGAAGACGATAATGCCGGCTATACAGACTACGAGAATGAGCGCTATTACGCAGCTATGGACCGGGAAGAGGAGCCGGGCCGCAGGAACCAGCGGCAGGATGATGATTTTGAACAGGGAGGATCTTCCCGCAGATATGATTACGATAGGAACCGCAGGTATGATTACGATAGGGACCGCGGAAATTATAACGGAACTCATGAATACCGCAATCGGAATGACAGGAATGATGAGGATCGTCCTGGCCGGTACCGGGGTTTTGGGGAGGAAGAAAGCAGGGGCCGTGATTACAATGAGGACTATCGGAGCACAGGGCGCATGCCGTATGCGGATCGCTTTGGCGAGCGCGGTGTAAATGAAAACAGAAGTTATCATGATGGCGGTCGCTACCAGGAACAGAACCGGAACCGTTATGATAGAAGAAATTCGTATGATGATGAAGGACGTTCCTATCCCGGTGGTTGGGGAGGATATGCTTCCAACCGGCAGGATCAGGAACGCGGTTATCAACAGGAGGAGGGCCGTTTCCTGAGGCACAGACGCCGTGGATTTGCTTCCGCCAACAGGGAGGAAGAATCCGGCAGGGAAGAACGGACTTCCCGTACGCCGCGTCAGCAGCAGGGATGGGATAACCAGGAAGAGATGGAATCAGGCTCCGGAAGACGGAGAAGAAGATATGGATCACATGACCCTGGCAATAAAGGGAATTCCGGTGCCCGCAGGAAAAGAGCTGAAAATCGCTGGTAAACCGGTAAAAAAAGAGAAATGGGAGGGAACGGCAGAATGGCTGTTCCCTTCCTGTTTAAGTGTAATATTATGTTGCAGCTCCTGCTTTTTGAAGTGCTGATTACAAAGGATGACTTAAGGGACAGTAATAATTTTAACTATTCCTCCTGATCTTTAGTGTACGCTTATTGTTGTAATTATTAACGAAAATTAATTTCATATGACTCCTGCAACCCATTCCCTGACAGAGACGGCGCCATTTTATAAAGAAGCTTTGGTTCAGTTGCATGAAAGTGGCGCTGCATTCCTGCTGGGGGGTGCATTCGCTTTCTATCAGCACACCGGGATTTACCGAGATACTAAAGACCTGGACATTTTTTGTAAATCATCGGAATATCCTAAAATTTTAAAGCATTTTGCTGCATTGGGCTATCGTACGGAACTTACGGATGTCCGTTGGCTGGCCAAAGTGTTTGGTGAAGATGGCTATTTTATTGATATTATTTTCGATACGGTCAATAATATTTGTCGTGTAGATGATTCCTGGTATCATTATGCCTATGAGGGGGAGTTTTTGGGGATTAAGGTACAGCTCCTGTCGCCGGAAGAATTAATATGGTGTAAGATCTATGTTCAGAACCGGGAACGGTATGATGGGGCGGATGTCAATCACCTGATACTCAAATGCGGTAAAGAAATGGATTGGCATCGCCTGTTGTTAAGAATGGAACCCCACTGGCATCTATTGCTGGCACAGGTTCTTTTGTTCCAGTTTGTTTATCCCTCCGATTACAGGGAGATTATACCCTGCTGGCTTTTTGATATATTGATGGACCGGGCTAAAGAACAGTATGAGTTGCCATCGCCATTGGAAAGGGTGTGCCTGGGTCCTGTAATTGATCAGACCCAGTATGAAGTGGATATTAAAAACTGGGCTTATAAAGTATCAACTATCAAAACCGTGTAAAGATGGATCCAACGGGGGAAACTTTGAAGATTGCTGCTGTCGGCGACATTCATGTCAGGGATACGGATGCCGGGCGATGGGTGGACTATTTTAAAACAATATCCGCCGAGGCTTCTTTACTGCTTATTGCAGGAGACCTGACGGATACCGGAGACGAATCGGAGGCCCGGGTATTGGCGGAAGAATTAAAATCATGTACCATACCTGTAGTAGCTGTATTAGGCAATCATGACTATGAGAAAGGCCGGCAAAAACTGATCAGGCAAATACTGCAAAACCAGTCACAGGTGCATATACTGGATGGAGAATGTGTCGTGTTGCATAACGTGGGTTTTGCTGGTGTCAAGGGCTTTGGGGGGGGATTTGATCAACATATGCTGTCCATGTTCGGGGAAGAAGGGATGAAAGCTTTTGTACAGGAAGCTGTGGACGAGGCCCTGCACCTGGACCGGGCTTTAGCCCGCTTGGACCAGGAACATGAAGGTATCAAAAAGATAGCGCTGATGCATTATGCACCTGTTAAAGCTACGGTGATCGGGGAACAGGAGGCGATTTACCCTTTCCTGGGCTCTTCGAGGCTGGCAGAACCCTTGCTTAGGCGAAATGTATGGGCTGCATTTCACGGGCATGCTCACCAAGGGGTACTGGAAGGGATGCTGGGCGAAAAGGTAAAGATATTCAATGTAGCCAAACCTATCCTGATGCATGCAGGATATGTGCCTCCTTATTATCTTTTTGAAGTATAAGCATAAGTCTTATACTAACCGGGGGAGAGCATCTGCCGGGCCCGGCTTGACTTAGCCTGCAACACACCTTAACCGGCTTTGATACAGCATCAGGAAGCTGTTTTCCTTTTTTTAGGGCTTTTCGATGTGCTTGTTTTTTTAGCTGCTGTAGCTTTTTTCGGTACTTTAGCTCCTTCTTTACGGGCCTCGGAAAGGCCTATAGCAATAGCTTGTTTGCGACTGGTTACTTTTTTGCCGGATTGGCCGCTTTTCAACGTGCCTTCGTGCATCTCGTGCATCGCTTTTTCTACTTTCTCTCCTGCTTTCCTGGAATATTTTGGCATAATGAATTAATTTTTAATTGTGGTGAATTTTTTTAGGCCTCTGACCTGGTAGGGTAACAACAGCCGGAAAAGAATGATGGCTGCAGGAAGTTAAACAAGTTATAAATCTTGATGGCCTATTGCCCGGAATGCCCCTTGTCTTTGCAAAAATGACCAGGTGCGGTCATTTTTGCAATATTCGGGATTTTTGCTGCAGATGTATTTAATAAAACGATTGTAAACGTTAAATTTGAAAAATTGTTTCTTAGAACCTGTAAAAATGATGAAGATAAACGATCGGTTCGGCGCTGAATTGCTGGGTAAGCCCCGGTTTGCCCTATATGCCTGTGACGCCGGAGGGCTGCTCACTTTTTACAATAAGGCAGTTGAGGAATTGTGGGGAAGGGTACCGGAAATAGGTAAAGATATGTGGTGCCATTCCTGGCAACTCTTTTTTCCAGATGGGACCCCTTGTCCCCGGGAAGTTAATCCTATGATCCGGGCATTAATGGAACAACGGGTGACGGAAGGCCAGGAAATGCTGATCATTGGGGCTGATGGCAAGCAAAGAAATATAATTCCTTACGCTATTCCTTTGTCTGATAGTTCCGGAACTTTGACAGGAGCCGTCAATTTATTGATGGATATAACCGGGCAAAAAGAACTGGAAGAGCAACGGGCTATCCTTGCCGCCATCATTGAATCTTCAGAAGATGCTATTGTGGGTAAGGACCTGGAAGGCACGATCACCAGTTGGAATAAAGGTGCGGAACATATCTTTGGATACAGCCAGGCCGAGATTATAGGCCGGCATATATCCGTACTGATCCCGGAATCACACCTTTATGAGGAAGAAATGATTATGGAAAATATAAAAATGGGAAGGAAAACACCGCATTTTCAAACCTTCAGGGTAAGCAAAGACAAGGGGCTCATTCCTGTTTCCATTACCATATCCCCGATAAAGAACAGCCAGGGAAGGGTAATCGGTGCTTCTAAAATTGCCCGGAATATCGCGGAACAAATTAAAGTACAGGATCTGCTGCAACGTAATGCAGATAACCTGGCAACCTTAAACGCAATAGGAAAATCCATTGCTGAAGAACTCGATGTCCAGGTTATCCTGCAACGGGTCATCCAGGAAACAACAGCTATTTCCGGGGCTGAATCCGGGGCTTTCCTTTACCATACTTACGACCTCAATGGGGAGGTATATACCAAATTTGCAATGTCAGGTATAGCAGTACAGGAATTTGAAAGAAGTGAGCTGATGCAAACATCAGGAGCATTTGATGCTATTTTTAATGACGCTGCGGTACTCAGGTACGATGATATCCGTAAAGATTCTTCCTGTAATATTATGATGAGTGTATTTAAGGAACATCCGGCTCATCGGCCGCTGAGGAGCTATCTGGCTGTTCCGGTATTATCCGGACAGAACAAAATTATCGGGGGCCTCTTTTTCGGACATAAAGAGCCTGGGGTATTCAAGGCACACCATGAAGATATGATGATCAATATTGCTAACCTGGCCGCGGTAGCGCTGGATAATGCAAGGTTATATGAAAAAGTCCAGATCTTAAATGCCCGTAAAGATGAATTTATAGCCATGGCGGGCCATGAATTGAAAACCCCTTTGACTTCGGTCAGTGGTTACCTGCAGGTACTGGAACAAAACCAGGCTAATGAGGTAGATAAAATATTTATCGGGAAGGCACGAAGGCAACTGAAAAAACTGACCAACCTGGTCACTGAATTACTGGATATATCCCGGATAGAAGCAGGCAAACTTCAGTTCCGGTATGAAAGGTTTGATTTCCATCAGTTGTTGCATGATATCCTGGAATCCTTCCAGTATTTAAATAATTCTCATAAAATACAGGTAAGTAGTGATGCCCGGGTAATTTACCTGGAAGCAGACCGGCAAAGAATAGAACAGGCCATTGTCAATCTTATCTCTAACGCAATCAAATATTCTCCTGAAGCAGACCGGATTGTTGTTATGGTCCAAAAGACCGATGAGGAACTGATTCTTAAAATTCAGGATTTCGGCATAGGTATACCTTTACAGCAGCAACAACACATCTTCAGTAAATTCTTCAGGGCAGAAGAATTAACCAACAATATAGCCGGACTGGGTATCGGCCTGTATTTAACTAAAGAGATTATTGAAAGGCATGGAGGAAAGGTAAGTATGGAAAGTGTGTACCAGGCGGGCTCTACATTTACGGTACAATTGCCTTTAATGTTACGTTAATTTTTGTTGATCCCTGCCTGGTAAACTACCAGGTTAAAATTGCGGAATAGTAATTGAACAGGATAAATAAGATTGAAAAAATGTTATGAAGGAAAGAATACATCTCGTGGAGGATGATGCGGACATACGATTCCTTATCGAATATTTCCTCCGGAACCTGGGGTACACTATTGTCTCTTTTGAAAGTATAGCCAGGTTGAAGCAAAGTATAACCTTGGACTTGCCGGATCTGTACCTTATTGACCTTATGCTGCCGGATGGAAGCGGTTTGGCGTTATGCAGGTATTTGAAAGAACAGCCGGCTACCTGCCGTATCCCGGTCCTGCTCATGTCTGCCCAGGATCCAGGGCTGGAAAGCAGAACGGAGGTATGCGCCGATGGTTTCATTAATAAGCCTTTCGACCTGGATGTTTTATTGGATCAGATTCACAGGCATTTGTCCGGGAATAACCAGTCCGGGTAAACCTGTAGTAAAGAAAGATACAGGGTTTCCCTGCCCTCCATATCCTGGAGATCCAGGCTGGATTCCTCTTTTATAGTATTGCTGTGACAAAACCATTCAAAAAAATCTGAGGCATCGGGAAACGTTTCGTAACAATAATTGTTTTGTGCACAATATTCTTTCCAGAAACGGTTAATGACAAATATAGGTTGTGTAAAATAACCGGAAATAACCGGCAAACAGGAAGATATTAAGGCGATATAGGCCTGATAGTAGTTAATTCTTCGCTTCAACTTCCGGATTACCCTTTGACTGGGCTGTTCTCCATGGGTAACAAGCGCCAGTTCATGACGCAACATATCCAGGGTATATTTATAGACGTCCAACATTTTTTCCATACTTGAACTTTTAATGATTACAGGTTTCAGATAAAGCGTATTAAAGCCGATCTGTCAAGGTCTGTTCAGGTACCCCCAGGGCTATTCTATTCTATTTTTTGTTTTGCGATTGCTCTGAAGAATAAGGAAAAATAATACGGAGACAATGACCATCCAGCAGGAGAAAATGATAAGAGGCATAGAATGATAGTTTTAATATTAACAAATAGTATTACCCTGAACACGAACCAGGAAAAATAATGGGTCAAAATGTGTTCCGCTTAACTGAAAATTTATATGGCATAATATATTTTATTTTAAATTGCTAATAATTATTAAATTTTGTTTATGCTATTTCAAATATATATTGGGGATATGTGATATCGCAGTGAAAATATGGGTATAAATTTCTACAACGGGTAATTATTACCACGAATTCCCGGGTCATAAATTCGTTTTTAAGGGTTATTATTAGCCAGATTTGAAAAAAATGCACCCGGCCTGATCGCTAAATCCCCTGTATGAAGTTATGGCTTCATACAGGGGGTAATTCTAGCTACGTATAAGAAATACGCTTTACCTTATTTGCTATGCTGAACGGAAGGAACGCTGTCGCCATCGGGAGTATTAGCCCGGTCGCCTTCCTTAGGTTCATTGGGTAGCATGGCATCATTTGCATCATGTTGGTAGTCGGCCGGAGCTGTTCCATATATATTGGTAGAATCAATGGGCGTACTGTGCGGTGTATCCGGGTCACTGGACCCGCAAGACAGGCCGGCAACCGTAAACATAAGTCCTGCTAACTTCAATAGATTGTTCATAACTTGTTTCGTTTGTTTCCAGGGATAACAAATTTAAGAGATTATGGTTGGCTGCGCCGCCTGTCGGAGAAATGGCAGCAACCGACATTCAAGGCCGCGGATTAGTTAAAAGAAGACCAATATTGTACATTCTCCTAACTTTTTATTAAATTAATGGTTTACATAGTTACCTTTTAAAATAGCCGCTTAATATTTTTTATATTTGGGGACCAGCATATATATACACCACTATGAACAGGATTTTAATAATAGATGATGAAATATCGGTTTGCACCTTACTCACCCGTTTTTTAGCGAAGCATCATTATGTAGCTAAAAGTTGTATTTCAGGTACCCAGGCTTTAAAAATGATTAAGGAAGAGCCTTATGATATCATCTTATGTGACTATCATTTACAGGATATTAATGGAAAAGAGCTTTTCGAAAAAATAAAACCGCAGTTTCCCGACCTGCTTTTCATCTTTATCACTGCTTATGCGGATATACGAATAGCTGTAGACCTGATGAAAAGCGGTGCCTATCATTATTTATCCAAACCACTATATCCTGCCGAAATCCTGGAGATCATCCGGGATGCAGAAAAAAGAGATAAAGGTGTCGCATTTAAAGTGGCGGATAACGGAAAGCATATACCTCCCGATACGGCTGTTGTTCCGCAGCCTTACCAGGAAAATG
>CAZFKK010000012.1:5442-8470 GCA_964519735.1 uncultured Taibaiella sp. | reverse complement strand
GTGGTAGGACATAATAAGGAGGCCAGGCAACTTTACCAACATATGCACCTTGTAGCCTCAACGGACTATAATGTAATTATTTACGGGGAAACAGGTACAGGCAAGGAATCTATTGCTAACCTCATTCATCAAAACAGCCCCCGGAGAGAGGGCCCGTTCTTAGCTATTGACTGTGGCAGCCTGCCCCTGGAACTGGCAGGCAGTGAACTCTTTGGGCATGAAAAAGGAGCTTTTACAGGCGCACTGACCAGCAGGGATGGCGCTTTCCAACAGGCAGAGGGCGGAACTTTGTTTCTGGATGAAATAGGGAATCTTTCTTATGAAATCCAGGTTTACCTGCTCAGGGCATTGCAGGAAAAAGTGGTACGGCGCATTGGCAGTATGAAAAATACCCCGGTGAATGTAAGAATTATTGTGGCAACCAACGAAAACCTCCTGGATTGTGTTTCCGGTAAACGCTTCAGAGAGGATCTTTACCACAGGCTCAATGAATTTACCCTGACCGTACCTGCTTTACGCAACAGGCGGGATGATTTTGACCTGTTTGTACAATCCTTTTTGGATCAATCCTGTAAGGAATTGAATAAAAAAATAGGGGGTATATCTGAGCGGGTAAAGGAATTATTTACGGCCTATCACTGGCCGGGTAATATCAGGGAGCTGAAAAATGTAATCCGGAGAGCCTGCCTGCTAACGCCTGCCGGAAAATGGATCAATCCTAAAGTGTTACCGCTGGAATTGCAGGAACCGCAGTTTTTTTTCAGGGAGCAAACTGATACTGATTTAAATCTTAACCAGGATCAGGAAAAAGCCCCCAACCTTAAACATGCGGCAGTAGCCAGTGAACAGAAAATGATTATTGAAGTGTTGCAAAAAGTCAGTTATAATAAAACCAAAGCTGCAGCTATTTTAAATATCGACCGGAAGACTTTGTATAACAAATTAAGAACTATGCAGACTAAATAAATCTCCCTGATGTTCCCGGGGGAGCTTCAGTTGTATAAGTGTACCCTTTCCGGCGGGCGAATTTATACTAATAGCACCGCGATGCATATCCATTACTTGTTTTACATAGGTGAGGCCTATGCCCTTATGGTGCGGCTTGGTACTATAAAAAGGAATAAAAGCATGGTTTTGATTTTCGGTTTTAATACCGGGACCGGTATCCCCGATTACAATGCTGATCCATCCCTTTTCCTGTGTAAGTTGTACATCCAGTTGCCCGCCTTCTGCTGCCATCGCTTCTATAGCGTTCTGAAAAATACAATGCAGCGCACGGTCGATATGATCTTTGTCGCCCGATAAAATAACCTGTTTTTCTCCGGTATGATAACAGGTTATGTTCATCGTGTCCAACTGGTTACGACAACGCTGCAGCACTTCTTCCAGCAGGTTGTAGAGGTTAAACTCACTAAAGTGTGGGGCAGTGATATTCCACAGGTCAAAAGTATCGGATAATAAGGTGTTGATCCGTGCACAATTGCGTTCAATAATGTCTAAACAAAAAGTGTTTTCTTCTTCCAGGGATAAATTTTCCATTCTTAATTGGCTTGTGGCCAACAGGATATTATTCAATGGATTTTTGATATCATGAATTAAAAAACTTCCCATTTTTTTAATTAAAGAGGAAACCATATCCATATCTGCAGAGGGGTTGATGCGGGAGTGCCGGTTCAATTGTAACAACTCAGGCAACATAGCAGCATTGAGTACTTCTAAAGGAATGAGAATTTCCTGGTTATCATGAATAATATGGCACATGATGCAGCGGTTTGCCGGAGCATAAAAGATGTGGACCTGTATGGTGGCGAGGTCTTTCTCCGTCAATTGAAGCGGGAGGCCGGGAGCTAACATATTCAGAAACATTTCCTGCCAGGCAGGTTCTTCAGCCTGAATATAAAGATTATAGGGATAGGGCATGTAAATACAATTTATAATCCCGGAGTCCCTAAAGGAACAAATCCGGACTCCCGATTATTTAATGATATCAAATTTAAGTCCTACCTGGGGTAAATGAGTGTAAATTTAAGTTAACGGCATGATGTTCTGTGGTGCCAAAATGCCGGGCATAAAAAGTAAGGTATTCATTGGAAGGTAGTTTTAAAGAATAAAATGGTCCCAACCAGGTTTTATAACTCCATCCTGATGTACCTATTTGAATCTTATTCATGATCGCTGTTTAACATCATAACAACCTCTCCTGTCTTCTGCTAATTGATTTTTAGGATAATAAATGTTAAAACAGAAAATGGAGCAGCAAGGTGGGTGCTCCATAGTGAAGCACTAAGATCTGATAAGACGGCTATGGGGTTTAAAGCGTACATAACCGGGGATTATTTTGCACATGCAGGAGAGCAGGCTTTATGATAAGTTATTGATAAAGTACATTTTTTATTTCAGGTATGTTTTTTGGATTATACCTGGGAGCCGGTGAGTTCACCAGCATTGTTTAACACGTTAAATAAGAAATTATGAAAAAAATAATGGCAGCAGTAACCGTTTTATGTTTTGCCCTGGCTTCAGTAGCAACTCATGCCCAGGATACTATGAAAAAACAACGACAAAAGGATAAAAACAAATCCGAACATCGTAACATGCATGATAAAACCTGGCAAGACACTATTATAAGGGATAATAATAATGACTTATATAGGAACGAAGAAGAAAGAAACAGAAAGATCAGGGAAAGGGACAATCAAGTGCCTGATCCACCGCAAAGGTCAGGACAATTCTACGATTCGATCAACAAGAATCCAAGATAATCCCGCTACCCATATCCGTAATCCAGGGATATTCCCCAGTTCTGTAACTGTCCTGTAATGGCAATCCGTTGTTGTTACAGGCTTTACAGAATGTTGGGATAAGTGCATTAGTATTGTATGGTAAAAACTAAACTATCTGTTATTTTTCTGCAGGTAATGATTTCAGAAAGGAGAGGAGCATTTTTTCTGCTTCCGCGCTGCCTAACGTAGTTTTTTGTTGGACAGCGGGCAGCAGCAATTGATCAAGTTCCCCGCTTTCGAAAGTG
>CAZFKK010000012.1:0-5432 GCA_964519735.1 uncultured Taibaiella sp. | reverse complement strand
AGGCAGGGTGTATATAATACTTTCTGCATACAGCTACGGTATTGCCCAATTTACAGGCAACATCTTTCAGAAGCTGGGGAGTATTTTTTTTACGGTCCGTATTGGCCGGATCTCGGGCTAATGCTGCCATCAATTGCAATGCAGTAACACTGCCTTTCCAGGTACGTATATCCTTACACGTAAATGTGGCGTCCATGTATCTTTTCAGGTAATCATTAATATCTCCCGACTCCAGTTTATGAATATTTTGGTTTTCGTCATAATATTGAAATAATTCCTGTCCCGGCAGTTCTTTGACCTTTTTGAGCAACCGGATCAGCGGAGCTGCTTTTAATGTTATGGATTGCTGAATCCCTTTCTTACCTTTGAACCGGAAAAAAGTGGTATTTCCCGAGATATTTATGTGCTTGTTTTTTAGCGTTGTTAAACCGTGAGACCCATTTTCTTTTTCATAATAGGTGTTGCCGACTCTAATGGCGGTCTCCTCCATAATGCTTAATGCAAGCGCAATGACTTTGTCTTTTGTCAAAGCACTTCCCCTAAGGTCTTTCCTCATCTGTTTCCGGAGGGTGGGCAGCTTTTTCCCAAAGTCCAGTAACCGGCCGAATTTTTGAGTACTGCGCACTTTAGACCAATGGGTATGATAACGGTATTGCTTCCTGCCCCGCGCATCGATACCCGTAGCCTGTAAATGCCCGTTGGGATGGGCACATATCCATACCTGGTCCCAAGCCGGAGGCAATACCAAACTCCTGATTCTTTCTAAGATTACTTTTGATTTTATTTCCTTTCCGGCATTGTTCCTGTAAATAAACTTTCTGCCTTTCTTTTGCCGCCAATAGCCTTTTTCCTCGCTGCAGACGTAGCGGAGTGCAGCATTTCTGGCCAATTGTTGTGCAGTGATTGCTTTCATAAATATTGGGCTTTGATAACTATTGACCAGGGGAATCTGATGCCCGGATAAGTTGTTCCCTGATGGTAATTAATTCCGGGGCCGGGGCATTACCCGGGTTGATATAGGAAATACACGATGCGGTTCAGTAGAACCTATTTGTATAGAACACAAAGTGGATTTTTTTGTTGATTTAAAGTTGCTAATTTAAAATGAGTTGCTGATCGGACGGATGCAACGCATGGGGATTGTGCTCCTGCTTATCGGCAAAAAACTACAGTAATTGTCCGTTTTTTTCCCCATCCCTTCGAATAGGTTTTTGCCTAATTGCATGAAAGTCAATAATTAAAGTTTTTGGAGCCTTTTTTGGACTTGATTATGTGGAATTTCTAAAAAAATCAAACTATGAATGGACTTAAAACTATGAATGGACTTATCAGAGTACTCATTGGCAGTACAATTATCCTCTTTGCCGGTTGTGGTGATCCGGATCATACCGAATATCCGGTGGAGGAATTACCCACCGCCCCCCTAAATCATGATGAAATGCCGGACTACCGTGACACGGTCGGGGTGCAGGATTTAACTCCTGCCACACCAGCGGAAAAGGATATAACCGATACAATTCCCCGCATTCGCCCCTAGCGTCAAATAAATACCGATCTGTGGGGCTTATACTTTTGAAAATCTAAAACCAAAAAATATGTACAACAACGAGCAAATGGTTGCAGAACTTAATAAATTAGTTCAGGTTAATCTGGATAGAGAGGCTGGGTATCAAAAAGCCAGCGAAGCTGTTGAAGATACGGGATTGAAAGCATTTTTCCAGGATTGCAGGGGACAGAGTGCGTCGTATCTTGCTACATTAAATGATATCATTAGGAATCATGGGAGTGAGCCTGAAAAGGAAACTTCGACTACAGGTGATTTGTACCGCATATGGATGGATATAAAATCCGCCTTAGCCCTGAGCAATGCCAAAGCAGTATTGCAAAGTTGTGAAGCGGGAGAAGATGTAGCATTAAACTCTTATGAAAATGTGCTGCAATCAAATGGATTTGCAGACAGGACAGTGATGCAGGAAATAGAACTTCAAAAAGAAGGTATCAAGACCATGCATGACCGGGTAAAATTAATGCGGGACAGCCAACCCTGATGAAACCGGGGATGCTGTTTAATGCGAAATAGCAGTTGCCATAAAAGGTAACTGCTATTTTAATTTACAATAACTTTTTGACTTATTGATTGTTAGGATCGGACGGCTTTATAATTACCGGAAGCATTGGGGGGTAGGAACGTATTTCAGATTTCCTGCCGGATGTACCCCGGAGAGCCAATCAATTCTTGACTTATGACGCAAAAAGAGAAACATGCTTACTCCTCGGGCATTATCGGTAATTGTTCCGTAATTGCTCATATTGACCGCTCTACAGAAATCACCTGGCTATGCATGCCCCGCTTTGACAGCAGCTTTGTTTTCGGAAGCTTATTGGATAAGGAAAAAGGCGGGACATTCTCTGTACTGCCGGATGGCCATTTTGAATCCAGGCAATATTACCTGGAGAATACCAACATACTCTGTACGGAAATTACCTGCAAGGACGGAAGGTATAGAGTGACAGATTATGCGCCACGATTCCAATTATACGAAAGGCATTACAAACCTTTAATGATTGTCCGGAAGGTGGAACCCATTTCCGGTAATCCCAGGGTCAAAGTGTGTTGCAGGCCCCGCTACAATTATGGCGAAATTGCCTTGCAGGGTTTTCCTGCAAGCAACCATATCGACTATTTTGGTGCTGATAGCCCCATAAGGCTGACTACTAATTTTTCTATCAGTCACGTCATGGAAGGGCATTTCTCCGTTTTGAATGAACCCAAATACCTGGTGTTGACCTATGGTGCGCCGCTTGAAGCGCCATTGAAAAGTACTGTCGAAGATTTTTTGCATAAAACAACAGAATATTGGCGGCAATGGATCAAAAATACAAGCATTGGCAATATGTACCAGGACCAGGTGATCAGAAGCGCATTGGTACTTAAGATACATCAATATGAGGATACGGGGGCGATTATCGCGGCCAGTACGACCAGCCTTCCCGAACATCCTCATAGCGGCCGTAACTGGGATTACCGGTATTGCTGGCTGCGGGATGCCTATTATATTTTGCTGGCTTTCAATAATATAGGGCACTTTGAAGAAATGGAACGTTACTTTCATTTTATTGCCAATATTTCTGTCAATGAAACGGGGAGATATCAGCCGTTATACAGTATTACCGGCGAGAGAGATTTGGCTGAGCGGATCATTTCTCTCAAAGGATACCTGGGAAACAGTCCGGTAAGGATTGGCAACCAGGCCAGCGATCATATACAAAATGACGTATATGGTCAGGTGCTGATCTCCCTTTTACCTTTATATACAGATGAACGGTTTGTTATAGAGGAACGCTCTGATTCTTCCGCATGGATAGCTGCGCTCCTGGATAAAATAGAAAGGGTAATTGCAGAACCGGATGCAGGGTTATGGGAATTCAGAGGAGTAGCAGGCTATTTTTGTTATACGTATCTTTTTCAATGGGCGGGCTGCCAGGCAGCTATCAGGATTGCAGCACGAATAAAGGACAGGAAACTGGAAAACAGAGCCAAAAAGTTGCTGAGAAAAGCCGCGGCGCATATTGAAGACTGTTATGATCCACAGCGTAAGGTGTACCAGCAGGCCAAGAACTCCTCCTTTATGGATGCCAGCACCCTGCAATTGATTATGATGCATTACCTGGATCCGGGTTCTGCCCGGGCTAAAAATCATCTGAAGGCAGTAGAAGCAGAGTTAGCCACACAGAATGGTTTGTTTTACCGGTACAGGCATACGGATGATTTTGGTAAACCCCGGTCCACATTCCTGATTACCGCTTTTTGGTATGTGGAAGCCCTGGCCTGTGTGGGTAGGATCAGGGAAGCCGTAGAGCGTTTTGAACAATTATTGGAGTATGCCAATCATCTTGGCCTCTACAGCGAAGATATAGATGCGGAGGATGGCAGCCAATGGGGGAATTTCCCACAGGCCTATAGCCATGTAGGCCTTATGAATGCTGCCTATAGAATCGCAAAGAAAATAGACCGGCCTAATTTTTTATAGAGGCAACAAGGTACTGTACTCTTTTTGGGCAACTGCTACCTGGAGGTTTTGCAGGAAGTTGCGGACGGCTCCGGGACTTTTCAATACATAGCTTGCTTCAGAATTCCCTGTACCTACTTTAATGGTAATGGCTTCAGGCGGCATGGCTTTAAAAGTGTCTTCATCCGTATGGTCGTCGCCTATGGCTACAATAAAGGCATCAGGATAACGGAGCAGCCATTTACGGGCAGCCTTGCCTTTATTGATCAGGCTGCTTTTTAATTCGATTACCTTATTGCCCTCTAACAATTGCAAGCCAAAGCTACCTATAGCATATTTCAGGTTATTGATCAGCTCAGAGGCACGTAGATCTCCCAGCCCGCTTTCTGTCATCCTGTAGTGCCAGGCCAGGGAATAATCTTTTTCTTCTATAAATGATCCGGGCGTACGCATTTCAAATTGTTGCAGCAAAGGCCGGAATTCGGCTTTCCAACCGGAAGCAATTTCTTCCGTTGCGTACCATCCTTTAGGTTGCTCTTTAAGCCAGGCGCCATGCTCGGCTATAATGTCCACAGGCAGATCACCCAGCCATTTTTCCAGGAAATCCTTTTTACGGCCACTGATGATGACCAGGTGGTTCCTGGGGTCTTTATACAATTGCCGGAGCAAGTCCATGAGGTCGGAATCTGGAACAGCCTGCTCAGGATCGCTATGGAAAGGTACCAGGGTGCCATCATAATCCAGGAATAATAACCGCCGCTGCGCCCCGGCATATTGCAACCGGAAATTATGCGCGACCTCAGGGGTGATACTATGAGTGTTTTGTAAAAATTGCTTTTCTTTTACTTCGTCCAGGCGGAACATAAAATTATGGATCCAATGATGAATGGTAAATCTTGAAAGAATATGCTGCATATTATGCATCCGTTTTTGCTGTTCTTCAGCAGGCATTTTCAGGGCACAATATAATGCCTTAACAACAGCAGCCAGATTGGTAGGATTGATAATTAATGCATCATATAGTTCCTTGGAGGCCCCTGCCATCTCACTTAAAATGAGTACGCCCATACCATCGGTTTTACTGGCCACATATTCCTTACAGACCAGGTTCATCCCGTCCCGTAAAGGAGTTACCAGGCCAATGTCTGCTTTTGCATATAATGCGGATAGCATTTCATCCGGGAAGGAACGGTAGAAATAATGAATAGGCTGCCAGGTCAGAGATCCATACTGGGCATTGATTTCTGATACCAGCCTGTTGATCTCCTGCTTTAATGTGGCATATTGGGGTACATTATCCCGCGAGGGAACCACCAGTTGGAGCAAGACGACCCGCTCTTTATACTCAGGAAAGTTCTTTAAGAACAGTGCGAAGGCCCTTAAGCGTTGGGGAATGCCTTTGCTATAATCTAACCGGTCGAT
>CAZFKK010000011.1:17179-23165 GCA_964519735.1 uncultured Taibaiella sp. | reverse complement strand
TCATACAATTAGGCCGGAGTCTGTACCATTGCGGGATGATTAAAGAGGCAGGATTGGAACATGCACTATTGGGGGAACTAAGTGCTCTCATTAATCCGTGTATGGATATTCAGGAGATGATCACAGCGCAGCTTAATGAGGAAGCCCCTGTACTGGTGAGTAAGGGTGGCACTATCAAGGAAGGGGTACATGAGGAGCTGGACCAGTTACGTAAGATTGCTTATAGTGGCAAAGAGTATTTATTAAGGATACAGCAAGAGGAAAGCCGTCGTACAGGCATTCCTTCCTTGAAGGTAGCATTCAACAATGTATTTGGGTATTACCTGGAGGTAACGAATGCCCATAAGGATAAAGTGCCTGAAGAATGGATCAGGAAACAGACATTGACCAGCGCCGAGCGTTATATAACACCGGAGCTGAAGGAATATGAGGAGAAAATATTGGGTGCAGAAGAAAAGATTTCTGCATTGGAGCTGCAGATCTATGAAGCGCTTATAGAGAAACTGCAGATTGCATTGGCCCCTATGCAAAGCAATGCACAGGCTATCGCACGTATAGATTGTATTCTTTCCCTGGCCCAGGTGGCGAAGCAATACAATTATTGCCGGCCTCAGATGAGTGATGACCAGGTATTGCGGATTACACAGGGCAGGCATCCGGTAATCGAACAACATTTGCAGCCGGGTGATGCTTATGTGGCTAATGATATCTTATTAGACAAGGAGGAGCAGCAGGTGATCATTCTGACCGGGCCTAATATGAGTGGTAAATCGGCTTTGTTACGCCAGACAGCGCTCATTACTTTAATGGCTCATATAGGATCTTATGTGCCGGCAACTGCAGCACTCGTTGGCCTTACAGATAAAATCTTCACCCGCGTTGGTGCCTCGGACAACCTGAGTGGAGGGGAATCTACTTTTATGGTCGAAATGAATGAGACCGCAAGTATTGTTAATAACCTGAGCAGCCGTAGTCTGGTGCTTCTGGATGAAATAGGAAGAGGTACGAGTACTTATGACGGTATCTCAATAGCCTGGTCTATTGTAGAGCATATTCACAACCATCAATATAAGCCTAAAACTTTATTTGCTACCCATTACCATGAGCTGAACGAACTGGAACCTAAACTCGGCCGGGTGAAAAATTACCATATTACCCATAAAGAAACAGGCAATAAAGTGATTTTTCTCCGTAAAATGGAACGTGGCGGTAGCCGGCATAGCTTTGGGATACAGGTGGCACGCATGGCAGGCATGCCACCATCTTTAACAGAAAGGGCGAATGAAATACTGGCATTGTTGGAAGAGAAACATACGGACAACACACCGGCAGACCGGATGAAAAAGGTTCCGGCACAACATTTTCAATTGAATATTTTTGATGGCCTGGGCGAAGATCTGCGCCGCATAAAGGAACAACTTTTTTCCGTAGATATAAATACATTGACGCCTGTAGAGGCGCTGATGAAACTAAATGAACTTAAAGATATCGTAAAGGGGTATCAGCATTAAAGGGAGCGCAATTTATTCCCTGTTTATCTTATTGTACCCCGGTCTTGGCTCATTCAAAATTTTAAAACAGATAAAGCATTATGGAAGTTATCGTAAGATCCCTGAAGACGGAAGACTATGCAGGATTAAAGGAAACAATGATAGAGGCTTACCAGGGTATAGGGGGCATCTGGCGCCAGGCTAATATTGATAAACTTCTGGAAATTTTCCCGGAAGGACAGTTATGTGTGGAAGTAGATGGTAAAGTGGCTGCCTGTGCTTTGTCTATTATTGTGCAATATGAATTATTTGGTGATGACCATAGCTATGAAGAGATCACCGGAGATTATACTTTCGATACCCATTTTGACGATGGAGATACGCTATATGGTATTGAAATCTTTGTGCATCCTGATCATAGAGAGTTGAGGTTGGGTAGAAGGTTGTATGATGCCCGAAAAGAACTATGTGAAAAGAAAAATCTTAAGGAGATCCTGGTGGGAGGACGTATTCCCAATTACCACAAATTCAGCCATGAACTGAACCCCAAGCAATATATTGAAAAGGTAAAGGCTAAAGAAATTTATGATCCTGTATTAAGTTTTCAATTGGCCAATGATTTTCATGTGGTACGTGTATTAGATAGCTATTTGAAAGGGGATACACAATCCAAAGAATTTGCCGTTCTGCTGGAGTGGAACAATATATACTATTCCAGGCGTCCTAATTCCATGACGGACAGCATCATCCGGCTGGGACTGGTTCAATGGGAGATGCGTCCTTTCCCGACTATGGACGCTTTCTTTGAACAGGTGGAATTTTTCGTGGATGTGCTGAGTGAATACAAGTCTGATTTTGCGGTATTCCCCGAATTCTTTAATTCTCCCCTCCTGGCGGAATTTAATCATCTGAGCGAACATGAGGCGATGCGGGCCCTGGCAGGTAAGACAGAACAAATTCAGCAGAAGCTTTCTGAGTATGCTATTGCCTATAATGTCAATATTATAGCGGGAAGTATGCCTTTTGTCGAGGAAGGGCATTTATACAATGTTTCCTATCTCTGCCATAGAAATGGTAAACTTAGCACCTACCGAAAAATTCATATTACACCTAATGAAACGAAATATTATGGTATCACAGGTGGGGATCAGATACAAGTCATCAATACCGATTGTGGCAAGATTGGCATCTTGATTTGTTATGATGTAGAATTTCCCGAATTATCCCGGTTATTGGCCATGCAGGGGATGAAAATCTTATTTGTACCTTATCTTACCGATACACAGAATGCTTATACACGCGTGCGTCATTGTGCTATGGCCCGGGCTATTGAGAATGAGTGTTATGTCGCTATTACGGGCTGTGTGGGAAATCTGCCGAAAGTCAGTAATATGGATATTCAGTTCGGGCAGGCTGCTGTTTTTACACCCTCCGATTTCGCTTTTCCTATGAATGCTATTAAGGCTGAGGCTACCCCTAATACCGAGATGACTCTAATCGCTGATGTAGATCTGAACCTGCTTAAGGATTTACATCATTTTGGATCGGTGCGGACCATGCAGGACCGCAGAACAGATTTGTATGAGGTTAGGCGGATGAGATAAACTGATTTGGCCATAAAAACGAAAGTTGCTGGCTATTGCAGCGTCTACGTCAAATATCGTTACCGCTACCTGCCTTGATTAAAAGCCCTGAGAAAAACAAGGAACAAACCGTTAGGGTATAACCCACTATATACGGAAATATCGAATTGGCCGATTGGCTAGTGTTATCTTTTGTGTGAGAAAGCCCTATAGCCAGAAGTAGGTATAACCACAGGCTTAGGTGGAGCCATCCAAAAAGTAAATAGCTCCCTTTTTTATTGATCAATACGGGCAATAAGGCTAAGAAAAGGAAGATTATATCCAAAATCCCTATGTGTCCATTCCATAAAGTACCTCCCAGGTTGACTAAGGCAAGCAAAATAAAGTAGGCAGACCCGAGAAACTTTGGCCTTGCTACACTTTTGCAGGTTACCTGAATTGCATTTAAAACTGATGTGTTTTTCAACGGGTACATTTAAATTATGACCGTATAACGGGAAATGAAATAAGATAATTGTTCTGAAGTGTTTCTTTTAGCTCATTTTATATGATTGCGCTAAGTCAGACCCGAAACAAAAGAGGCTGTCTCCGATGGGAAGACAGCCTCTTGCTTAATAAGTTGTTATGTTGTTCCAGCAATTTATGCATGAAGTTTGGCCTGTTTGTTCAATAATTCGTCCACAGTTTCCTGGTACATTTCATCAGGCACACAGCAGTCCACGGGACACACGGCAGCACATTGCGGCTCCTCATGGAAGCCCTGGCATTCCGTACATTTATCAGGCGTAATATAATAGATATCAATAGCTACGGGGTCATGTGGCGTGTTGGCGCCTGTAGAACTGCCATCCATTAAAGTGTAGTCGCCCCTCACTGTAGTGCCGTCCGACATTTTCCATTCTACACCACCTTCATATATGGCAGTATTGGGGCATTCAGGTTCGCATGCACCACAGTTAATACATTCGTCAGTTATTTTAATAGCCATAATTCTATTCTGAAAATTTGAAGATCAGCAAATATGAGTTAGGGGTAAGTTGTAAATTTATCGTTTAAAATTGTTTATCCCAATGCAAAATTACAACTTCGCAGTCATAAAATCGAACAGGTTATGTCGGTATCAGAAGAAAGAATAAGATTAATGGTACGTTTGGGACATTATTTTACTGAAAATCCATTAGAATGGCAGGCAGTGAAAGAAATGGCCAATCGCCAAAATGGCTGGTTTACGGAAGCCTATATAGACCACGCACTGAAGCAGATTACCAGGGAATTCCTGGAGGAAGAGCAATTGAGATCCTGGCTGGATTTTTACAAGCCTTTGTTGGCCGAGTATTCTGGTGATGCACCACTTGTAGGCCTGGTAATGGCGGGGAATATTCCCTTGGTGGGTTTTCATGATTTTCTATGTGCTTACCTGTCCGGCTGCCGCTTGCGGATCAAATTAAGTTCAAAGGATACCGTGCTCTGGACACATATCTTAAACTTACTGGGTTCCTGGTCTGAAGATTTTGCAAAGTACGTAGGTACGGCAGATGTACTGAAAGGCTGTGATGCTTACATTGCTACCGGCAGCAACAATTCCGCCCGCTATTTCGAATATTATTTCCAGAAATATCCGCATATCATACGGCGCAACCGGACTTCGGTAGCGGTCCTGGATGGCCTGGAAAGCGAGGCAGAACTGGCTGCTCTTGCAGATGATGTAGGCATCTACTTCGGTTTGGGGTGTAGGAATGTGACCCAATTATACGTGCCGGAAGGATACAATTTTGAAAAACTGCTGCCTGCTTTTAATGCCTATGAGCAACATCTGGACCATAATAAATATAAGAATAACTATGATTTCCAGTTGGCCATCTTTTTATTAAATAAAGTAAGTTATATGTCCAATGGCAGTCTGTTGTTAGTGCCCTCAGAAACCCCGTTTGCTGCTATCAGTGTCTTGCATTATGCTTTTTATAAAGATAAGCCTGCATTATTAGATCAGTTGGCTGCAGACGACCGGATACAATGTATTACGACCAGGGGAACATCCGAAGTCTCTTCCTCCATGATCAGGTCTTTCGGGGCTAACCAGCAACCCGGTTTATTTGATTATGCCGATGGCATAGATACAATGGCCTTTCTATTGTCTTTAAAGAAAGAGTAAAAAACAAATTCTTAACGCTGCCCTGTCTTAATACCTTGTATTTTTGAATCTACTCAAAATTTAAGAATCCTTAATTAATACTAAAATTGTACTTCAATCAACTTATGGTTAAACTCTACGTTTAAATTATACTCTATTCATAATAACGTAAAACAAGAGCAAAGACTATGAAGAAGACAATTGTTCCCGTAATTATTACTGCGGCACTCACTTCTTTTGCCACTATTTGGGGAGTAAGTCGGGTGTCAGACAAAAAACCAATTTTATCAAAAGATACCAGCAAGCCGCCTGTACATTATGTATCGGATATGGGGCTACTGGCAACACAGCCTGTTGATTTTTCTCCGGCGGCGGAAGCCACGGTTCCTTCAGTAGTGCATGTTAAGACCATGACTCAGGGCAAAACTGTTCTGGCCCAGGATCCTTTCGGCTTTTTCGGGCCTCAGCAATACCGCACTCCCGATCAGATGGGATCAGGCTCCGGAGTGATTATTTCTGATGACGGATATATAGTTACCAACAATCATGTGGTCCAGGGCGCTGACCAGGTTCAGGTGACTTTTAATGACCGTAATACGAGAATCGCTAAAGTGATCGGTTCCGATCCTTCAACAGATCTTGCTGTCCTGAAGATTGAGGAAGCAAATCTCCCTTATCTTACCTTAGGTAATTCCGACCAGGTCAAACTGGGGCAATGGGTATTGGCCGTAGGTTATCCGCTTAACCTGGATGCCACGGTTACAGCGGGTATAGTTAGTGCG
>CAZFKK010000011.1:0-17169 GCA_964519735.1 uncultured Taibaiella sp. | reverse complement strand
CATCAACAGCCAACAGAGTGAATCGCCGGTTGAATCTTTTATCCAGACAGATGCTGCTGTTAATCCGGGTAATAGTGGGGGTGCCTTAGTCAATACCAAGGGGCAGCTTGTAGGAATTAATTCGGCTATAGCCTCTCCCACAGGAACCTATGCAGGGTATTCCTACGCTATCCCTTCCAATATTGTACAAAAAGTAGCCGCAGATATCATCAAGTTCGGTAGTGTACAGCGCGGGTACCTGGGGGCAGAGTTAGTAGACCTGCGACAACTTGATGCCCGTGGTGCAGAGCAATTTGGCTTGAACAGTAAAGATTTTGATAAAGCAAAGGGAGTATTCATCAATAGGGTAATGCCTCAAAGCGGTGCGGAAGCAGCCGGGTTAAAAAAGGGTGATCTGATCACTTCTGTTAATGGTAGCCCGGTTGGCAGTGCAGCTCAATTAATTGAACAGGTAGCCCGTTTCCATCCCGGAGATAAAATCAGCCTGGCATATTCCCGGAATGGTAAAATGCATAATGCCACTGTCGAGTTAAAGAGTGGTACTGGTAAAACCGGTCTCCTGGCACAGCAGGGAGCCGTAGAGATTTGGGGCGCTCAATTGCGTAACCTTAATTCAGATGAAGCCAAAAAGATAGGGTTGAAAGGTGGGGTAGTGATCGCCGAAATCGGAGAACGTGCTTTATTAGGCCAGGTAGGTATTAAGCCCGGGTTTGTAATTACTTCGATTAACGATGAAACGATTTCTTCTGTTACGGACGTGCAGAACCTGCTTACTCAATCTTCAGGAGGATTGCAGATCGGAGGGATATACCCGGGCAGAAGGGGCATGTATTATTATGGATTAAATCAGCCGGACGATCGTTATTAAGTTCATATAGGTGATATCAAAGACCGCTAGTACTTTTTATGTTCTGGTGGTCTTTACTTTTTTAGAAAGAATGATAGAATGGTATGTCTTGCCGCAACAATAAAATGAAAAAGATGGCCTAAAATGCAGAAGTTATTTTGACAGGCTCTTTAAGATAGTTATTTTGCATCTTTATTAACGGTTTTCTCTGGATAACAAACTTTCTATATTTAAGCGGCTTCGTCGTAATACTGCGGCTATGATTGCTCTGGCAGTGATCATCGCGACCGTAATTATTGCATTACTGGCTTACCCGCTGGCTCCGGATGCAACTCCGGCAGCCAATAATATGGTAGTGGAGTTAAGTGCAAGGCCGGTTGGTTACCAGCAGAAATTTCTGTTATTGCCTAAAAAGCGACAGCCGGAGCAGCGGAACTTCATACAACGGCTTTTCACCGGCCAGGAAAGTCCTTATAACTACTTGCCTATAAATGGCTATACGCAGGTAGGAGATACCTTATATGCCCGGCATTACATTGATGTGGACCTGGAAGATACTTTACGCATTCCTGTGCAGGCATTGCAATTGTCTTCGAAGGAAGGTACTGTAATGGACCTGGTGGCGTCAGAACGGACGGCAACACGGCGCTATTACCTGGGCAGCGACCGTTATGGGCGGGATATTCTCTCCCGTCTGCTGGTGGGTAGCCGGGTTAGCATAGCTGTGGGTATTGTATCCGTAGCCTTATCCCTTACCATAGGTATCTTTATGGGGGCCATTGCGGGTTGGTACGGAGGCGTGGTGGATGGTGCGGTAATGTGGCTGATTAATATCCTATGGTCTATTCCCACTTTATTGCTGGTATTTGCGATTACGCTGACGATAGGTAAAGGATTCTGGGAAATTTTTATTGCCATTGGCCTGACTTCCTGGGTAAGCGCAGCACGGTTGATTCGGGGGCAGGTCATGCAGTTAAAAGAAATGGATTTTATTACAGCTGCCAGGGCATTGGGATTTAGAGATAGCCGTATCATTTTCAGGCATATCCTACCTCATATCGCCGGCCCTATTATGGTCATTGCAGCAGCCAACTTTGCCAGTGCCATCCTGATCGAGGCCGGGTTGAGTTTTTTGGGCATTGGGGTACAGCCGCCTACACCTTCCTGGGGATTGATGATCAAGGAGCACTACAGTTTCCTGATAGCCGGTAACCCGATGCCGGCCCTAATACCTGGCGCAGCCATAATGGTATTGGTGCTGGCCTTTAATATCCTGGGTAATGCATTAAGAGATGCTATTAATATCCGGTAATATTCATCGTCGGGCAAGAGAAAGACGAATCCGGATTTCATTCGCCAAAAGGTTTTCGTATTTTCGCACCTGTAAGGAGCGCAGGGAGGGGAATTTTTATATCTTCCATGTCGATTGTTCGTATATTTATTCAATTATCAGTTATACATGTTAACCATACAGTTATTCCGGCAGGATAAAGAACGTATTATTGCGGGCTTGAAGAAAAAGCATTTTAAAGATCCGGGCATAGTAGATACCATTATTGCCCTGGATGAGGCTAAAAGGATATTACAGCAGGAAAGTGAGCAACTTGCAGCGTCCATCAACGTGGCATCCAAAGCTATCGGTCAATTAATGGCCTCAGGATCTGCCGCAGAAGCAGAGGAGAAGAAAGCAGAGGTGACCCGGCTTAAAGATAGGACTAAGGAGCTGCTGGTACAATTGGCTGCCTCCGAAGAGCAATTGCAGGAATTGATTATAAGTCTTCCTAATTTACCTCATGCTTCAGTACCGGAAGGCAGGACACCGGAAGAGAATGTAACCGTACGGAGTGGAGGGGTATTGCCGCAATTACCTGAAACTGCCCAACCTCATTGGGAACTGGTGCAAAAGTATAACCTGATAGATTTTGAACTGGGCAATAAAGTTACAGGTAGCGGGTTCCCCGTTTATATCAATAGGGGAGCACGGATACAAAGGGCTTTAATTCAGTATTTCCTGGATTTTAATACAGCAGCAGGGTATACCGAATACCAGGTACCGTTGATGGTTAATGAGGCCAGTGCCTATGGCACCGGGCAGCTTCCGGATAAAGAGGGGCAGATGTATCATGCCACCATGGATAATTTTTACCTTATTCCGACATCAGAGGTGCCTCTGACCAATATTTACCGTGATGAAATTTTAAAAGAGGAACAATTTCCGGTTAAAATGACGGCTTATACCCCTTGTTTCAGGAGAGAAGCCGGGTCTTATGGGAAAGATGTAAGAGGGCTGAACCGCCTGCACCAATTTGATAAAGTAGAACTGGTGCAGATTTGCCGGCAGGACCGCTCTTATGAGGTATTGGAAGAAATGGTTGCCCACGTGGAGCAGTTGCTCGGGCAACTGGAATTGCCTTATCGTATTTTACGCCTGTGTGGCGGGGATATGAGTTTCACTTCAGCCCTCACTTATGACTTTGAAGTATATAGTGCAGCACAGCAACGTTGGCTGGAAGTTAGCTCCGTGTCTAATTTTGAGTCTTTTCAAACTAATCGGATGAAAATCCGTTATAAAGATGAAAATGGTAAAACTCAACTGGCGCATTCGCTCAATGGCAGTTCTTTGGCGCTTCCCCGGATTCTGGCTTGTCTGCTTGAGAACAACCAATGGGAGGATGGGATCCATTTACCAGAGGCACTTTGGAATTATTGCGGCAGGATGGTGTAGTCCGGGGGAGATAGGGTAATTTGTTTCTCTTTGAATGCAGATTGCTAACTTTGAGCAAAATCTTAAATTTTAATTTTATGATACAACGCATACAATCCATCTGGCTATTCCTTGCAGCCCTGGTTATGGCAGGTATTTTCTACTTCCCGCTGTATCAATTCAGTGGTGTTCCCACTACGGCGGGATTGACTATCGGGACTGACTTCTTTGGTATTATTCTTGCTGTTTTGAGTATGGTTTTAAGTGTGTTCACCTTAATACGTTTTAAGAACAGGAAAAGCCAGATCGGGCTTTGCTGGCTTAATATCCTTGTGACTTTAGGTCTGCAGTTCTGGTTGTTTTATGGAATCAACAGACACTTGGCTACACCCGCTTATTCAGCTTTGAATGGTTATTACTGGATTGGTATTTTTCTTCCTTTGGTTACTTTGGTTTTTCTCTTCCTGGCCAAGGCCGGCATTAAGAAAGATGAAAAATTAGTAAAATCATTAGACCGGCTGCGGTAGCAGACAGCCTCCCTTTTTTCATGAAGCAACTCAGCATTGTCTTACCTTGTTATAATCCTCCGCAACATTGGGAACAAAACGTATGGGTGGCTTACCAGGAAATTATAAAGGAATTGTCTGATCCACCGGAAATCATTGTAGTGAATGATGGAAGTACTCAGGCTGTCGATGCGGCCTCTATTGAATTTCTCAGGAAGAAACTTCCGGATTTCAGGTATCTGACCTATGAACCTAATCAAGGTAAAGGGGCTGCTTTAAGACATGGGGTATCTCAAGCGACCGGTGATTGGGTTATTTATACAGACATTGACTTCCCTTACACTACCATAAGCTTTTTAAACATCTGGACTTTACTGGTGCAGGGTGCAGATGTAGCACTGGGAGTTAAGGATGCCGGTTATTATCATCATGTTCCTAAAGTTCGCGTTTATATCTCGCGAGGCCTTCGTTTTCTAATCGGTTTCTTTTTTCGCATGCCTGTAACGGATACCCAATGTGGGCTCAAAGGGTTTAATCAGAAGGGCAGGACTGTGTTTCTGGCCACCACTATTCAACGTTATCTTTGTGATCTTGAATTTGTGTATCAATGCTTTCGGACAAAACCTCCACTAAAGATTAAATCCTATGAAGTTGCCTTGAAAGATAACATCCAGTTTCGTAAAATGAATTACAGGATCCTGTTTTCAGAAG
This sequence comes from uncultured Taibaiella sp., assembly GCA_964519735.1. Taxonomy (GTDB): domain Bacteria; phylum Bacteroidota; class Bacteroidia; order Chitinophagales; family Chitinophagaceae; genus Taibaiella. Next base: position 12,401 of record CAZFKK010000011.1, on the reverse strand, counting down.
GGCTCAATTTTATGAAAATTCTATTGAAGCGGAAATAAGTAGCTGTCCTTTTTTTCCTAATTTGCATGTTATGAGCCACCTTACCATCAGCCTGATTCAAAGTGATCTTTACTGGGAAGATAAAGCACGGAATCTGGCACAATTTGAAGCCAAAATCGCGGCCTTGCCTAAGGCTGCGCAAGTTGTCATCCTGCCGGAAATGTTTGCTACAGGTTTTAGTATGCAGCCGGAACGGTTAGGAGAGTCCATGGAGGGGGCGACGATGTTATGGCTGCAAAAGATGGCTTTGACTTATCGCAAGATTATTACCGGAAGTGTGATCATTACCGAAGCGGGCAAATACTATAACCGCCTGATCTGGATGCAGCCTGACGGAAATTACTATCATTATGATAAAAGGCATTTATTCGGTTTCGCCGGCGAGGATAAACATTACAGCAATCATGATAAGCGGTTAATCGTACAGGTCAATGGCTGGAAAGTTTGCCTGATGATCTGTTATGACCTGCGTTTCCCTGTTTGGTCCCGCCAGGGTCCGGACCCTTATGACTTGCTGATCTATGTAGCTAACTGGCCTGAAAAGCGTAATCTGGCCTGGAAAACGTTGCTGCCCGCACGGGCTATAGAGAACCTGTGTTATGTAGCAGGCGTGAACCGTATCGGAGCCGATGGTAACGGAATTACGCATAGCGGCGATAGTAGTTTGATCGATCCTTTGGGTCATGTGATCTGGCAACAGCCGGGTGAGGCGGGTAGTTATACCCATACTTTGGATAAAGAAGCATTGCTCCGGACAAGGGCGCAGTTTCCTTTTCTCAACGATGCGGATCGCTTTGTTCTACTTTAAGTAATCGGTTACTGTATAGGAACGACGGACCAGGCGCCATCTTCCAATACCCAATGAACCGATAGACCCATTGTTTCCAGCTTTGCTTTCCATTGTACGGCTTTCCATCTGGGCAGGCTGCCATCCAGGATGATTTGCCGGGGTTGAAATATCGTTTGCCATAATGTAGGATCATAAAGGCAATCCTTGCTGAGTATCAGGTAATCTATCGGGAAAGGAACAGTTCCGGTTATCTTTATTCGCCTGGTTAGCTGAAGAATGCTGTATTGCCCTATTTTCCAGATCCCGGATTTGTCTTTAGCCGCATCAACTACCTTACTCCGGTAGCCCAATCTGGACGGTTCCAGATAGTATGTTTTTATTTTATCAGGAACCTGTTCCTGCGATGTGCCATAGGGATATACCTGCTTTCCCTTATAATGATCGATCAGGCTATACCGGGATACCGGATATACCATTAACCGTTCCTGTCTCAGGGCTTTTATATCCTGAAGAATAAAACTTACCAGCAACAGGCAGCCGGTAGTCAGTCCACCAACAAGAAAGATTGCCTTTTTTCTAAATGTAGCTAAGCTGACCAGGATGACCAGGGCCATCATCAGCCAGTAGTCTGCAAGGTCTATAAATAAACGGCGTAAGGATTCGGGAGTTATAGCGGCCAGGTGTAGAATGAGGTAATGGAAGACCTGTGTGATCGCTGTCAGGCATGTTCCCAGCCACAGACAGGGTAGCCCGAGGCTATCCAGAATAAACAGCAGTAAAGCCCCCGTCATTAAAAGTACGCTATACAGGGCTGCCGGAATATTGGCCAGCAGTACCCAAACGGGAAATTGATGAAAGTAATAGATGACAAGCGGGCATACCAGGATTTGTGCGGCAAGACTAACCGCAATGACTTCCCAAATGATTTGTAGTCCCTTATTGGGAGGCTGCAGTAACCTGCGTATGGGTTCGTAAAAAATAAGAATGGAAAGCACTGCCAGGAAGGACAATTGTACGCCTATGTTGTACAGCCAGTAAGGATTATAACATAACATGATCAAACTGGCTCCTGCCCAGGTGTTGACAGGTTGGGCATTGCGATTCAGCATGACCCCTAAGGCGATCAGGGTGAACATAATGGCGGCCCTTATTGCTGAAGGTGGATATCCTGTAATGCCCACATAGATCCAGATCAGCGGCAAGGCAACCAGGTACTTCATCCAAAGAAATTGTTTGTTGCGCCACCATCTTAAGGTAAATAATAAAATGCCAAACAGTATCGTGACATGCATGCCCGATATGGCAATGATATGTACAATGCCAGTAACGGAATAGGCTTGCCAGAGGGTATCGTCCAGCATGGCTCTTTCATTCAACAGGGTAGCTTCAACAAGAGCCCTGGTCGTGCTATCGGCAATGTGTGTTTGAATGCTGTTAAGGAGTTGTGTTCTGATTGCCTGACTAAAGCCGGGAGTGGAAGTAATCGACGGTATCCTTAATACTTCTTCCTTGCTGAAGAAGGCCTGGTGAAAGATGCCATTGCGTGCTGCATAAGCTGCATAGTCAAAGACAAAAGGTTGTTGGGGCTTTTTAAGGAGGATTAGTTTGGGGGGCAATAGTAAGAAGTCTCCTTGACGGTAGGGTGGGAGGGAATCGCTGAGGTAAAGGTATAATTTGAAGTTTCCTTTTACCCTTTTCCAGCCGGATGGGGTGGATAGGGCCGTGACGGCCACAGGTATGGCCAGGGTATGGTCTTTTTTTTGTGGGCTTTCTGTAATCGTTGCTTTCAGGAGTTGCGCTTCAGGCAGGTAATGGCCGTACCAGGTTTTATGCCTTTGTATATTCTGAAAATAACTTAATGTTGTACCCAAAAGCAGGATGGATGCCCACAGTAGCCCAAGCCTTAACCTATAGGTATTGCGGCGAAGAGAAGAACGCTGATGAAGGATAAAAGCAGCGGAAAAAAAGAAAAGGCAACCGGAAATAAGAAAAATACCGGTAATGAATTCAGGCAATATCGGTTCCAACAGGATGCCTGCAATTAACGGAATCAGCAATCCTAATAGGGGTAGGTTATATAGCGGTTGCTGTTGAAGGGCCATGAAAGGATTTTTAAAACAAGATTTTGCTATAATCCCTTAGAATAGCCTTATTAATTAGCTTTGACGAGCAGATATGCCTTCAATCCCCTGGATGTCATTGATAAGGGTTAGTTCATTTTAAAAGGAGTAATCAACTCAAATTCCGGGATAGCTACTGAAAATAACTTTTTGTTGTACATATTTTCCATTCCATAGCTACCATACATCTTACCCATATCACTTCTTAAGCTAGCCGCTGAGACGTATTGATAGGATTCACCGGGTTGCAGTATCGGTTGTACTCCTACTACTCCTTCTCCATCTACCTGTCTTTGATAACCATTGGAGTCTACAATATGCCAATGCCTGCGTAATAACCTTACCGGTACAGATGAGAAATTCTCAATTGTGATCCTATAGGCAAACAAATATTCGGAATTCAGAGGATTGCTCTGGTCCGGTTGATAAAACGATTCTACTGTTATGCTGACTCCTTCTGTAACCTGCTTTACCATTTTCTTATTTAATTTTGAACTTTTCTCTTGAAAAACAGAAAATTTTTACTTCCGTATTTTTATGAGTAGTTTAAAATAGGCTACTTCCCGGAGTTTTAAGTAAAGTTATTAAAAATCCCGGTTCAATACCTCATTCACCAGGTCATATTCATATCCTTTTTGCACTAAATAACGTAACACTTTCTGCTTTCGTATGCGAGGAAGCCTTTCTTTATGAAGTTCAGCCATCTTTTTCTCCGCTAATGATCGAATAGTCTTCTCGTATTCTTCGGGATCAATTTCAGAGAGGCCTTTTTGGATGCAATACGAAGACACCTGTTTTTGTTTGAGGTTTTGGATGATTTTTTGACGCCCCCATTGCTTCATCCTGAATTTTCCCCGGCAATAGGACCGGGCAAATCGTTCTTCATTCAGGAAGTCGTCTGAGATAAGGGACGCTATTGCTTGCTCCAGTTCTTCTCCCCGGAAAGAAAGCTCCAATAATTTGTAGCGTACTTCACTATGGCAACGTTCCTGGTAAGCACAAAAATGCTGAATGTCTTTTAAATGCGGAGTCATAGACCAAAGTTATTCTTATTCTCAGATTATTGTACGCTTCAAAAGCATATTTTTTAACAATTGAATTACGTATTAAATATACCTTAAGGTTGTTGTAAACTATTGTTATTTAGTTAATTGTTTCTTACAAAACAACCTTTTGCATAGCCTCCTGTTATCTGTCTTTAGTTAAACTTCATGGTCTCTTTTGTTGAGGCGAAGCAAATCTGTATACAGTTAAAATGCTTTATCCTACATGTGAACTTAGGGGTGTGTATTTCTGAAAATTTAAAATGTGTATATTATGAAAAAAAGATGTTTAGTAATGGCAGCTTTGCTACTTCCCTCTTTTATGTGGGCTCAGGCTAACCCTGTTACGTCAACAAGTGGCATTGTAGTATTTAATCAGGCTTCGGTAGAAAGTACAGGGACTACAATTACGGATTCCAGAGGACAGTTTGTATTTAATGCGGTTGATTTACAGGGTAACACCTCTAAGTCTCTTCGTCAATACAATGGAGTAACAAAGGCATGGAAGGTCGCTGCTAAAGGCCAGGAAGATTTACTGCTAATTCTGGGCCGGGCGGATCCGGATAAGATTACCCCTGGTAAGATGTTGGAAGCTATTTATTGGAAAGATCAATCCGGTGCCTATTGGTGTGTTGCTTCGATAGACGCCAATGATTTTACAGATCCTGTGCAACTGGAAGAAATATGGCAATCTGAAGGCAAATTCTCTTCTTTGGAGAATGCTCAGGGAAAACAGTTGTTAGGGGCTGCGCTGCCTATTAGTATCCGATACAAGTAGCTTAAGCGTAGTAAAAATGAGTTATTGTTTAATCAATTTAAATTACTGAACAATGAAGAAGTATTTTCTTTTAGCTATAAGCATACTCACGATCACGTTAACCGCAGAAAACGTGGGTGCGCAATGCAACATAACCCTAAGCGTAGATTCCGGGAATTGTTACCTGCCGTCCACCTTAAGATTGAATGCCGATTTTGGATTTTACCAGATTGAATGGTATTTGGCCGGTAATCTCATCCAGTCTTATACCAGCACCTGGGATACATCAGGTGTGGGTATTACCGTGGCGGGAGGAAATGGCTCCGGGAGTCAACTGACCCAGTTTCGTCCCTACGATATTGAAGTAGATGATACCAGCAATGTATATATAGCGGATGGATTGGCTGCTAATAAACGTGTGCTGAAGTGGGCGCCCGGAGCCACCACAGGCACAATGGCGGCAGACGGTATCAATAGCCCGCAACCTTCCAATTTTGCACCCAACGGATTGGCTTTTGATAAAAACAATGATTTCTACATCGGTGACGATGCGAACAATAGAATACTCACATGGATTCCGGGAGCCTCATCCGGAACTACCTATGTAGGTACTGGAAATGGAAATGGACCTACTGAGTTTAATAACCTCAACGGTATCTGTTTTGATACCGCCGATAATTTATATGTTGCAGATGCATTTAATTTCAGAATTCAAAAGTGGCCCCGTGGCGCAGCTGGTGCAACTACCTTAGCAGACAATTTAACAGGAAATATTCAATTTGTCAGTGCAGACCTGGACGGGAATTTGTATGTTTCTGACTTTAATAACAACCGTATTTTAAGATTTGCTCCGGGAAGTAGCCAGGAGGTGACCGTAGCCGGAGATCCTGATGGAGTAGGAGGAGCAACCGATAGTTTCTTAAGTCATCCAGAGGGAGTATACGTGGATGGATTGAAAAACCTATATATAGCTGACTACTCGAACCATAGAGTCCAAATGTGGCCTGATGGCGCAAAAGTAGGGATTAATATAGGTGCCGGAAACGGACAGGGACCTGCAAGTAACCAGCTTAACCTGCCCAGTGGTATCCGCCAGGATAAATGGGGCAATGTATATGTGGCTGATTTGTTGAACTACAGGATCCAAAAATATGAACCCCATATTACGGATACTTTTGAAGCGGTGCACCCCGGGGTTTATACAGTAGTAGTGAAAGCGTTTAATGGTTGCATCTTTACCGACTCTATAGGTGTTTATCCTACAGTGGAACCGGCGGTGATCACAGTGAATCAATTTACTTTGGGTACTACTGCAGACTACAGTCACTATCAATGGATCTTCGAAAATGATCCTATTGCAGGTGCAACGGGCAGTACTTATGTGGTTACTAAAAACGGAGATTACAGGGTGGCGATTGAAGATGAAAATGGTTGCCGGGATACCTCTGATGTGTATAAAGTGACCAATGTGGATGAAACAAGTATCTCTGGCCCTTCTGATTTAGCTGCACGGGTTTCCATTTATCCTAATCCTGCCCGGGAAACCATAAATATTGAGGCTCCTGTTAGAGTAAGCGTAATAATTATAGATATGTATGGTAAAGTGATAAGGGAAGTGGAAAACGCAAGAAATTTTTCGGTGAGTGACTTGAGTGCCGGAATCTACTTATTGCGTATTTTTGATGGAAACAAAAACCTGGTCAAAGTACAGGAGTTTACTAAAATCAGGTAACTTTAACTTCCTCAGTTTATTGGGATATAATATCCGTTGAAATTAAAAGAGGCTGCTCGTTTGGGCAGCCTCTTTTAATTTCAATAACTTAATCTTATCAATAAAACCCTAACAGTTATCTTGCAGATGCTCCTACCCTGTTTAGTTAGCAATAGCTTCTACTTTAGGTGCAGCAGCCAGGATTTCTTCGTTAGCCTGATCTGCATATTTCTCAAAGTTTTTCACGAACAAGCCTGCCAGCTCAGCCGCTTTTTTGTCATAAGCTTCTTTATTATCCCAGGTATCGCGGGGATTCAATATCTCAGCAGGTGCATTGGGACAGCTTTTAGGCATTAACACGCCAAAAACAGGATGAGCTTCATAGGCCACATTGTTTAAGTCACCATTCATGGCGGCTGTGATCATAGCACGGGTATATTTAAGGCTCATGCGGCTGCCTGTACCATAAGCACCACCACTCCATCCGGTATTCACTAGCCATACGTTGACATCGGGATATTGTTCCAGTTTCTTGCCCAATAACTCAGCATATTTAGTAGGATGCAAGGGCAGGAATACCCGGCCGAAACAAGCAGAGAACGTAGTTTGAGGTTCGGTAACACCCACTTCTGTACCTGCTACCTTTGCAGTATAACCGCTGATGAAGTGGTACATGGCCTGACCTTTCGTAAGCTTGGAGATAGGGGGAAGAATACCAAAGGCATCGCAGGTAAGGAAGAAAATATTTTTTGGATCCCCGCCGAAAGAAGGCTCTTTGGCATTATCGATATGATAAATAGGATAGGCAGCACGGGTATTTTCTGTGATACTGCTGTCAGTATAATCAACGGTATTGGTGCCAGGTATAAATTTGATGTTCTCTAATAATGCTCCGGGTTTGATCGCATGAAAGATCTGGGGTTCCTTCTCTGCGCTAAGGTCGATACACTTGGCATAACAGCCTCCTTCGAAATTAAAGACGGAGCCATCCGCCCAGCCATGCTCATCATCACCGATGAGGGCACGATCAGGGTCGGCACTTAATGTGGTTTTGCCGGTGCCGCTCAGACCAAAAAATAAGGCTACGTCTCCATCTTTGCCTTCATTGGCGGAACAATGCATGGAAAGCACGTTATGATCATGGGGCAGAATAAAGTTAAGTACGCCGAAAATGCCTTTTTTCATTTCGCCGGTATAAGCGCTGCCGCCAATAAGGACTATTTTCCTCGTGAAGCTGACGATGGTAAAATTACCCTGACGGGTACCATCTGTTGCCGGATCCGCCAGGAAGTTGGGTGCTTGTAAGATCAGCCAATCGGGGTCTTGGGTTTTAATTTCTTCATCCGTAGGCCGCAGGAATAAATCGTTGCAAAATAAATTGGCCCAGGGCTCTTCATTAATAACACGGATATTGAGGCGGTATTTGGGGTCGGCACAGGCGTAGGCATCCCTTACCCATACTTCTTTCCCACTGAAGTAGGCACATACTTTATCATACAATTTGTCGAAGGCATCACTATCGAAAGGCAGGTTAACATCTCCCCAGTCAACAGAATGCTCCGTGATGGCATCCTTTACTGTAAATTTGTCTTTGGGCGAACGACCTGTGAACTTGCCGGTGCTGACACAAAGTGCTCCGGTATCATTTAACTCACCTTGTCCTAGTTCAATAGTTTTTTTGCTGAGCGCTTCAGTTGAGAGATTCCAATGAGCAATGGCTACATTTAAGCCGACAGCACTGAGATTTGCTGATGGATTTTTAAGGCCGTATTCTTGCATGTTTTTGTGTTTAAAAATCAAGGGGCAAAATTAATGAAAAATTAGTTGCGTTACTTAATTTCTTATCAACTTTAAAGAGCTGTTGTAAATTGTAGCAAAAGCCTTACTTTTAGTCGGATAATTACCTGTTCTATTTAAATACTATAAATATATATGAAGATATCGTTTCATGGAGCTGCCAGAACGGTGACCGGATCTAAACATATTATCCATCTGAAACCAGGCAAGAAAATCTTGCTCGATTGTGGTATGTTTCAGGGTATGGGTAAAGAGACCCTGGAATTAAATCAGGAATTTGGTTTTGATCCCGGGACTATTGATTATGTGGTCCTTTCACATGCTCATATTGATCACATAGGCTTGTTGCCCAAGCTGGTTAAAGAGGGCTTCGAGGGGAAGGTCTATTGTACTGAGGCTACGGCTGCCCTTGCAGAAATCCTGTTGCGGGATAGCGCCTTTATCCAGGAAACAGATGTAAAGTATGCCAATAAAATAAAATCAGAACAAGGGAGGCCGCCGGTCCTTCCTTTGTATACGACTAAGGACGTATTGCGCGTATTACCTATGTTGACAGCGCTGGAATACCGGCAATGGCATCAACTGGATGACCAGGTGGAGCTTATGTACACGGATGCCGGACATATTATCGGAGCTGCCTGTGTGCATTTAAAACTGCGGGAAAACGGGCATCAGGTTCAGGTGACGTTCAGCGGGGATATTGGTCGTTATCGGGACGATATCCTGAAATCACCGGAGCCATTTCCCCAGGCGGATTATATTATTATGGAGTCCACCTATGGAGACGTATTACATCCACATACTAAAACGGCAGCGGATCAGTTGTTAACGCAGATAGAAGATACCTGCCTCCATAGAAAAGGCAAATTGATTATTCCTGCCTTTAGCGTGGGAAGAACACAAGAGTTGCTTTATGCTTTAAACCAACTGGAGCTGGAAAATCGTTTACCACGGCTGGACTATTACGTGGATAGCCCGATGTCGGTGGCTACTACAGCAGTGACCAAAAAATTTCCCGAGCTCTATAACAACGAGGTAAAAGAAGTATTGAAACAGGATCAGGACCCTTTTATGTTCAGAGGACTTAAGATGATTGAAGATGTTGAAATGTCCAAAGCACTCAACTTTAAGAGGGAGCCCTGTGTGATCATTTCAGCATCAGGCATGGCAGAGGCCGGGCGGGTAAAACATCATATTGCCAATAATATAGATAATGCAAACAATACCATATTGATCGTAGGGTATTGTGAGCCGCAGTCATTGGGTGGGCGGTTACGTGCAGGAGCCGGTACGGTTCGTATCTTTGGGCAGGAGCATGAGGTAAAAGCTGAAGTCGTGGTCATTGAAAGCATGAGCGCTCACGGTGATTATGAAGATATGAGTCAGTGGTTAAGTTGCCAGGCGCCGCAGCAAGTGCGTAAGGTCTTCCTGGTACATGGGGAGTACGAGGTGCAGCAACGATTCAGCGAACGACTGCGTCGAAAAGGATTCCATGATGTGATGATACCCCAGCGACATCAGGAGATTGGCTTGGGTAACCTCGAATAATTACGGTTCCGCCTTTAACTTCATAGATCAGTGGTCGTTTATGAATGATATTTTCGGAAAGGACGAGGTAATATTTTATGCAATTCCTAAAAGTATTTTTTAAAGTAACGTATGGAAAAAGGGTTGAAATTACCCCAGTCTTTTTATCGGGATGATAATGTAGTAAAGGTGGCCCGGGAGTTGTTAGGCAAGGTATTGGTCACCGATATCGAAGGGAGTATTACTTCAGGTATTATTGTAGAGACGGAAGCCTATGCCGGTATTATAGATAAAGCCTCCCATGCCTATAATGGAAGGCGTACCGGAAGAACTGAGGTCATTTACCAGGAAGGTGGAGTAGCCTATGTTTATCTCTGTTATGGTATTCATTACCTCTTTAATATTGTCACCCATACGCAGGATGTACCGCATGCTGTATTGATACGCGCCGCTGAACCTTTGGACGGTATTCCTGTCATGTTACAACGGAGAGGGAAAACCTCGCCCGAGCTTGTTTTGATGAGAGGGCCGGGCAGCTTAAGCAAGGCCCTGGGTATTGACAAGGGGCTGAATGGCTGCTCTATGGAAGGTCCTAAGATATGGGTAGAAGATAGGAAGATTAAAGTTCCCGGTAAGGCGATTTTGTCAGGCCCCAGGATTGGCGTGGATTATGCAGGTGAGGATGCTTTATTGCCCTACCGGTTCTGGATTAAAGATAATCCCCACGTCAGTGGTGGGAGTGGGGTAAAAAGGAACCTACCTCCAAAATGATCAATGACTGCAATTCGGTAGAATTGCAGTCATTGATCATTTAATAAATTATTAGTTGAGTCGCTCTTATCAATTAGAATTTAGGGCAAGAGAAGTTGTATTTTTTACGGACCACTTTGTCTATTACACCGTTGTAAATAGCAGAAAATTCATAGGCGCCCTGGCTGCTGGTCATATTAGAGGCACTGGACAGGGTCACGTCATAGCTTATGCCAATTTTCATTTTAGACCATTCGAATCCTATATAAGGGGCAATGGCATCGCCATAACGATACCAGGCGCCCAGGTAAAAGATGGTGCTGCGTGTATATTCATCATGACCCGGATTCATCACAAATCCTACTGCTCCTCCTAATAGGAACTCAGATGCTGGTCCTTGTTTTTGATACATGGTACTCAGGTACATCACTGTATTTTCATTCATTTCAAAAGAGCCACCCAGGTAGGCAGAATAACGGGCATTGATCTTCGCGGCAGTACCCTGCGTCAGGAAGCGTTCTTCCGGTTGGGTAAGATGATAATAACCAAAGCCACCGTACATGGTTGCTCTTTCAGCTACCCGGCCTGAATACATAAGTCCTAAATTGAAATCGGGATAAGTGAGGTCGGCATTCCCAAAGGACTCTCCTGAGTTAGGAAGGTAGGACTCGGGATTGTTAGGATCAAATTGACTTCCGAAGATCAGTTTATCAAACTGGATACTTTTTTGTACCAGGTAGCCTTGTACACCAAAAGATAGCAAATGTTCCTTTTCTGCACCGAATGCTTTGTGGTAGGCAACGGAAAGGCCTAATGTCGTATTTTGTAAGGCCCCGGTCCCTGATTTGTCATATAGCCCCAACAGTCCTACGCCCAGGGCATCTCCTTCCGGCAACTTGCCCCTCAATACAGGCATATCAAACGCTACCGTTCCGCTAACATAAGGGTTGTTGGACACAGTGTACCATTGGGTACGGAAGTTGGCAGAAGCCCGCCAATCGTTCTGCGTAAGCCCGGTATGTGCAGGGTTAAGGGTCAGAGGTGAGGTGAAGTACTGGGTGAAATGGACATCCTGAGCCCATCCGGCCACAAATAATCCAACCACAGCCATAGCGCTTAATAATGCTTTTTTCATATCGATATTTTACAAGTTGAATAAATTTTACGCTTCACAATGCTACAATCTACAAATTTAGGGTAATGATAACTTTGCACAAAATAACATAAACTAAATTATTTTACAATAGAAGACCGGTTTTTTTTTACTTCTTTTTCGATGATCCAGGTGTTTTTTATAGAGGAGGAATCGCAGGTGGTATATTTTAATGATTAATTAATTGTTTTGCAATTGATTAATTAATTTTGTTCTTTTTCCCCATAAGCCAGGTCTCCGGCATCCCCTAATCCCGGAACGATATAGCCTTTGGCCGTAATTTCATCATCAATTGCCGCCGCCCAGATATGGGCATCGGGATATTTACGCAATACGTATTCTATGCCTATGGAGCAGCCTATGGCTGTCACTATATGGATAGCGGAAGGAATACCATAAGCCAGGAGACCTTCCAGCGACAAGGCCAGGGAAGCGCCTGTAGCCAGCATAGGATCTGCAATGATTAGAATCCGGTCCTGGAGGGGTGGGCAGGTAAGGTATTGCCTTGCAATTTCAAAACTGCCGTCCCGGTGGTGCTTACGGTAAGCGGCAACAAAAGCACAGTCTCCCTGGTCGAAATAGTTGACCAACCCCTGATGCAATGGGATGCCGGCTCTTAGAATAGTCGCCAGCACCGGTTGCTGGCGGAGTAGCATGGAGGCACTTTCTCCCAGGGGAGTCTGGACGGTCACTTCGGTATATTCCAGGTGTTTG
>CAZFKK010000010.1:21197-23318 GCA_964519735.1 uncultured Taibaiella sp. | reverse complement strand
CCCGCTGGCGCCAACGACATATTTTTAGCCAAGTACGATGCCCACGGAAATTACATCTGGGCCAAAAGTATGGGTGGCAGCGGCGGGGATCAAGGAGCGGCTGTCGCCGTAGATGCGTATGAAAATGCGTATATCACGGGACGCTTCGCGTCGTCGAATATCGATTTTGATCCTGGGCCCGGAATAGCTAATATGCCCTCGGCCGGGACTTTCGATGTCTTTCTTGCCAAATATGACAAAAATGGCAATTACGTTTGGGCGAAAAGTATGGGTGGCAACAGCGCTGATATTGGCAATGCCATTGCTTTGGACAATACTGGCAATATTTATCTAACAGGAACATTTAGCTCTACCGCTGCCGATTTTGATCCGGGGCTCGGCAAGGCTATACTCGCAACCGTAGGGGAAAGCGATGTATTTATGGCACGGTACGATCCGCAAGGAAATTACGTCTGGGCCAAAACTGTTGGTAGTTTCAATTTTGAGGATGGGTTGGGAATCGCTGTACATGCTTCAGGCTCTATAGCGGTAACAGGAAGTTTCCAGGGAGCTACAGATTTTGATCCTGGCCCAAGTACCGTCACCCTATCTCCCGCAGGAGGCAATGATGTGTTCCTTTTAAAATTAAGCCAAGACTGTACTTTATTCCATAACATTACGGCAGACGTCTGCGATAGCTTCCAACTAAATGGGCGTACCTATACCGTAAGCGGATTATATCCGGACACCTTTTCCACTTCAACAGATTGTGACAGCATCGTCATCTTGGATTTAACAATTAGTGGATATACCACAGTCGCTCCTGTCGTTAAAGGACATTATTGTGATACGGTAACCTTCAATGGCATTACCTATAACAAAAGCGGAAACTATATACAGCGGTACAATAATCACAAAGGCTGTGACAGTAACATTCACTATGAGCTGGAAATTGGCCATAATAATGGAAGCACCAATAACACTGTCGCCTGCGGCCACTTCACATTTAATGACCATACTTATACCGAAACAGGAACTTATACCATTCCGTTCCCCAATGCCTCCGGATGTGACAGTACAATTACCTTGGAACTCACGATTAACAGCCTGCCGGTAACCACAGTAATCAAAAACGGACCAACCTTGACAGCCTATGCAGCCGACAGCTACTATTGGGTCAACTGCGAAGATTTCCTACCCATACCAGGGGCTACCGAACAAAGCTTTACAGCAACGCAGTCGGGAGATTACACCGTAATTTTGACATCCTCAGATTGTACAGATACTTCGGAATGTACATCTGTACAGATCGAAACGAATATTAGGGAACAGGGCCTAACACACAATATCGCTATTTTTCCCAACCCTGTTCATCGCCTACTCCATTTCCAAATAAACAAATCTCTAAAAAATGTTGATATTGCTATTTACAATGTAACAGGGCAGCAACTTGGGGCGTTGTCGCAACAGCAAGGCGACATAGTTACCCTTGATATGAGTGTTTATGGAGCAGGGATTTATTTTGCAGCCATTAATGAAGACGGCAAAACTACCTGGGTAAAGATACTTAAAGCAATAAATTAATACAATGAAAAGAATATTCCCTCCTAGGTGTTTGTATATCAGGCAGCTTCAGTGGAGTCTGATCGCTGTTCTTCTCTCTGTGCAGCTAGTTGATGCACAAGAGGAGAATACATGGATCTTTGGAATCAATGCAGGACTCGACTTCAACAACCTTATACCCACTGCGATTACTTCCAATATCGGCAACAGACCACCCGTTTTTGGGGAAGGTAATGCCTCGACTTGCAACACAAAAGGTCGACTATTATTTTACACAGAAGGCTCCTATGTATTCAACAAACAACATGCCTTAATGCCTAATGGAGGCAATCTGACCCCTCTTACCAGTGTCAACGTATTTTCCCCGACCTCCAGCACCTCTCAAGGTACAATCATCGTCCCTGTACCAGAGCAGCCATCGCTTTATTATATCTTCTCCCTGACATCGTACGAGCAACATACGGCCAACAATTGGGGAAGATTGTACTATAGCATTGTGGATATGCGGCTCAATGACGGCATGGGTGACATAATATCCGGATCGAAAGGTATATTACTGGATTCACTTTTGTCAGAGAG
>CAZFKK010000010.1:19608-21187 GCA_964519735.1 uncultured Taibaiella sp. | reverse complement strand
GCATGACAGCTGTGGCCGGTGACCATTGTAACGTGTGGCTGCTTACTGTCACCAGGACGAGTACTATTAAGGCTTATGAGATCACTGTCACCGGCATTAACGCTACACCTGTGCTTTCTCCAATCACCAGCCTGCCATTTATAAGTAGCGGTGGCTCCTGTATCATGGTATCCCCCGATCGAAAAAAGTTAACAGTAACTCAGAATCAACCTGGAGGTCTGGCTCTATTCGATTTCGATCTGATGAGTGGTAAAGCTACCTCGGAAAGAATGCTAGACCCAAGATCAGGATATAATGCATGTTTTTCTCCAGATAATAGTAAATTATATATCAGCCAAGCACAAGGTCTATTTCAATTTGACCTGACCGGCCGAACCCTGAATCAAATAATAAATTCAAGAACCCATATCGCCATAGCTAACCTTACTCACCTCAAAGCCGGACCAGACGGCAAAATATACTTTCAGGGCAATCCTGGCTTTTTATCCGTACTACAAGCCCCCAATCAACCCGGTCTTACCTGCCAGCCCAAAATAAACGAGGTCCCCTTAGCTCCCGGAACAAGTATGCACCTAGGCCTTCCCAACTCAGTACCAGTTACTCCGTCCGACACTTTACCAGACACGCTGTTTACTAGCAGGTCCTACAATTTGAAATGTAACGAAGAGCTCCTGCTCGCACCCAAGCAAACTTCGGGTAGGAATTTCATCTGGCATGACGGCGTCACGTCGTCCTCCCGCCTGTTCACCCAGCCGGGAACCTATTGGGTAAGTTACCGTGCATCGCCTCCTTGCCGTTACCATATCGATACTATTATAGTGAAAGCTGCTCCCACCTATCACCATAAATTCACAGAAGTAATTTGCGCCACGGAATCCTATAACTTTAATGGGAGACTGATCCATCAAGCCGGAACCTATTCAGACACCCTGTTCTCGGGTACAACTTGCGATTCTATAATTACCCTGAATCTCGTAGTGCTTCCTGTACCCCACTTAGTCATTTCCATAGAACCAGAAGGCCTCTTATGTATAGGAGATACCGTTGTCGGTATTGCTAGCGGTGCAAAAAAGTACCAATGGTATAACCAAGATCAGGTAATAACCGATGAAAATACGGCCTATCTTCCCTTAACAAATTCCATTAATCAATTCCATGTACTTGGTATCGCAGACAACACCTGTAAAGATACTGCAGCTGTGGTAGTGAACGCTACTGAGTGCTGCGAGTTGTTTATACCCAATGCATTTTCCCCGAATAATGATGGCACAAATGACCGGTTTACTGTAATCCCTAATGGACATTTGCGTCGTTTCAGCATGCAATTATTCAACCGATGGGGACAACTTATATTTGCAACCAATGATAAGCATGCTTCCTGGGACGGTACTTACTTGGGTGCCGCTGCAGATGCGGGTACCTACTTTTATATCATTACCGCTGACTGCCTCATCGATAAAGAATTGATGCGCAAAGGAGATGTACTTTTGATCCGATGAAGGAGCGTTTGAGAGCTGACTCAGCAATCCTTCCATTTTACAAGACCCATTCCCAGTACTTTTCCGTACCATTATCGTAG
>CAZFKK010000010.1:17317-19598 GCA_964519735.1 uncultured Taibaiella sp. | reverse complement strand
CTCCATTATTCAATTGAAGCATATTTTTATAAACATCGTGTTTTTTGCGACTTGTTTTATCATCTTTTTAAAGCGATTGCAACTCTCTCTTTTTTGCGTTGAATGCTTGTAGTAAACTAATTCTTCGGCTATAGATTGTGCTGATACTCTAGCGTAAGTACCTCCTTTTCACGATCGGATCAGGTAGAATGGCTTAGGTCTTTTTCCTTTTGCTTTTCAGTACTTCCCTGAGTGATCCGTTTTTTTAAAGAGGGCTCAAGAAACAGTGCTCAATATAGACTTGTTCTATTGCATGAGCCTTCATCTCCTCGTCCTTAGCATTTTTATGCTGATAGCCCGTGCCAATTTCTGCCATCATATTCTTAATGTTATATAGTGCTTTCTGGCCGAAAAGATTGAGGATAGGAATTTCCAGATAGACATCACAGATGCTTCTGATCAAATCCAAACCATAAATTTTCCCAGGCATCTGCAAGTCTATGAACGGAACATAGGGACTGAAGCTGCTTAGCCTAGCTCCCCACATCTAAAAAAGTCTGCTGTGACTATCCCAGAGCAGCTATACAAATCGAAGGATTACTAATATCCTTATTCCGATACACTTCTATATCTGGATAAAAAACCAGCTGCATAAATATTTGTACCCATATTATTAACAGAAGAAAAAAAAATCCAGCCCTAATTCAAAAAATATTTGGTGTATTGGTATCGTATCAGTAGTCTTACACCTACCTTTCTTAACATCCATCAAGTAACTCCCCTCCTCCCCTATTCGATAAAATCACTCTAAACCTAGTTCCTGCCTATGACATCTGGCATTTGAGAAAAGTACTTCCAGTTCCAGGAATAAATCGGAATGGGGACCTATTATACTGAACTTTCTAACATAAACTAACGTATCAAAGTTACATTACCCTCATACCGTTCCTGTACGCCATTTGCAAGTTCAATTTCTACTAGATAAACATAAACACCTGATGGTTGTTCCTTGTGATTCAATCTACCGTCCCAACCGCTGCCTTCCTTATTATTTGATTCAAAAACAACCTGGCCCCAACGGTTAAAAATTTGCAGCCGGAAAGCTATTACACTTTTGGAGAGCAGCTGCCTGGGAAAAAAATAATCATTCAAACCATCTCCATTCGGCGTAAAAGCATTAGGTATATCTGTATAGCAATCTTTACGGATGGTAACTGAGTCGGTTGTACTGCAACCTAATGGCGCTGTACTTACCGTCAGGCTATACCTTCCGGGATGAACAACGCTGATGTTTGTCGTTGTATCCCCAGTACTCCACAATTTACGATGAGCTGCAACAGGGGGGGGATTCAGGTTTCTCAGAATAACAGGCAAGCCATCCAGGCAAAGGAAAATATCATTAGCCAGAGATACAATGGGTAAGCTGTATACGTATACAATCCTACTAATCTCTTGTTCTGGACAAGCACGGTATTGTGCCACAAGGACTACCCGAAACATTCCTGATGTATCATAAGCATGGTATATTTCCTCCTTTTCCTTACTGATGCTTTCTAACCCGTCACCAAACTGCCAGCGCAAGATAGTTGTATTGTTATCGGCAACGGGATTAAAAGTAATACTTTCACCAGTACAGATACTATCTCTATCCGTAGAAAAATGAGGTAACACGATGTTATCTACTATTATTACTTGATAGGCAGTATCAGAGCAATGATCATTGATCTTGCCTATGAGTTGAACGGTGTAACTTCCGGCATGCAGATAGTGATGTTCCGGATCTCTCAAAACAGAAAAAGAACGGTCGCTAAATGACCATAGAAAATCATTATAATGGCTACTTGAAGTATTTTGAATTTTAATAAGTTCATTCTCGCAAACCAGTGTATCTATATTAAAGGAGACTTTATTATCATTTTCCGGATAAGTAATGATAAATGAATCGACGTTGTCCTCACATAGAGAATCCAGCTCGTAACTAACCCAATAAACACCGGACCGATTTATTTTCCGTTCCATACCCCTGCTGCCATCTTCCCATATATAAGCTGCGCCTGCCAGGTTGCTGGCTTGTAACAATAACGAATCCGACTTGCACATTGCGAAATTCGAGGTTAGTGTAGAAGTTTTTGCTCTGGAGGAATCAAAAACTACTTTAAAAGTATCCACATGCTCATCAAACATACAGGGTGAATTTACCTGGTAGCTCACCCAATAGACATCGGAAGTATTTACCACCTTGGTGGTCCCTGTGCTTCCATCATTCCACATATAATTGATACCAGATAGCTTATTAGCTGTG
>CAZFKK010000010.1:0-17307 GCA_964519735.1 uncultured Taibaiella sp. | reverse complement strand
TTAGCTGTGAGCAAAAATGAGTTTGTGCAGAAAACAGTATCTGTATTTGAACTAAAAATTTTCCTGCTCGTTACAAGGGAAACTATGTTAGGCAGGCCTAATTGAGATTCAGTTCCTGTATACAATTGGAAGCCATTGGCGATATAATTACATGCAGCGCCGGAAACGTTAGGCTGCTGAATTACTGCAATTTCGCTCGCATAAGGATGTGAACAATATATTTTTCCATCCGGCCCTCTTTTCATCGTAAAGAAATAATATGAAGTGGTAGCGATTAATTTTTTTGATCCCACTATCTTAGCTGAATCATCAGAGCCTAAATCGAATTGTTGTAATTGATTCATAACGCTGACATATAGTTTGGTATTATCCGGAGAAAAGGAAATACCATAATAGTAAGGATAATCTTTTTCCAATATCAATGGACGACTCACCCTACCTGAACCAGGATCAAAATCATACAGCACTAAATTGCCCTGAGTGATGGCTAATCTGCTCCTGTCAGACGTTATATCTATCCTGCCTATACTGCCTGAAAAATCACCGCCACCTGCTATTCTGGGCGAAACAATAGGATTAGGATCAATGCCATTTATATCAATATTATACGTTTTAAAAGTATTATACGATCTTGAAGTGACGATCAACCACATATTGCATTCATTTCCGGAAACAGCTACCATATGTTCTGTTAAAAAAGAGTCTAAAATATTGCCTTTACTCACAACAACCCCTTTCTTTTCATTCAAATTCATATCTACGATACTGTAATACAGCCTACCCAGATAAAAAGTATCTTCAAAACTCCCTAGAGAAAAGACATAGTATTGTTCCTTACTTCCTGAAACAGGTATTATAATCGCCCCTTGCGTGGTACTTGCAGTAATATTATTTCCTGCTCCTGTTAAGTCAGTACCATTCGGCATAATGCTATGATCTCGGCTCCAGACAGTTGTGCCGTCCGTATAAAACAAGAGCTCCCCGTTATCATTGCATATGGAAGAAGATGCCTCAACACTATTTATAGCGGTTGAAACCGAAGTTGGTGGATTGGTATTGAAGTCTAAACCTGCACGTGTCCCAAATGGCCAAAAATGATCGTGCTGGGCGTACACTGTATTATTTAACAAACAACCAAAGAAAAATAACACTAGCAACAAGTACTGCTTATTAAAAAAGATACCCATAAATGCCTGATTACTGTTGATTAGTAAATGACCTTTGAGAAATAGCCTGTAACCTTCAAAATTTTGACCATTTTTATTTATTTTCCTTTGTAAGCCAATTTAAATTGGTATTTATCTTCCTATCCATCATTTTTCTTTTATCCTTCCAAGGAATTAAAATAGCAGGTATAAACCATACTTTATTGTTCGGGATACCGCAGAATCACCTAACGTATCAAAGTTACATTACCCTCATACCGTTCTTGTACGCCATTTGCAAGTTCAATTTCTACTAAATAGACATAAACACCTGATGTTTGTTCCTTGTGATTAAATCTACCGTCCCAACCTCTGCCTTCCTTTTTATTCGATTCAAAAACAACCTGACCCCAGCGGTTAAAAATTTGCAGCCGGAAAGCTATTACACTTTTGGAAAGTAGCTGCCTTGGGAAAAAATAATCATTCAAACCATCTCCATTCGGCGTAAAAGCATTAGGTATATCTGTATAGCAATCTTTCTTCACCTCAATGACCCCTTCATTACTGCAGCCCTGTTCGCTGGTAATGGTTAGAGCATAAGTACCAGGAAACCACACTCCTATAGTATCCGTAACAGATCCGGTATTCCAGATCTGGGAATGCTTCCCTAAATTGTTAACGGTATTGCTAAGGAGGATTGAAGAACCATTTAAACACAAAAAAGTATCTTTACCCAAGTTTACCACCGGGAGCGGATATACTTGTAGTGTATCAGTGAATATATGATCTGGACAAACCCTGAATTTCCCCTTCAATGATACGGTATACCTGCCTTCTTTATCATAAGCATGCTGTAATTCCGGTTCTATATGTACAACATCATTACTACCATCACCCAAGTCCCAATACAACCCAGCTAATTTACCTGAGTAGGTCGGATAAAAAGAAACATACTCCCCTGCACATAATTTTGCTTTATTCGTGGTGAAGTGCACCTGGCCGGTAGTATCCACCATTATGTCTCTGTAAAAAGTATCATAACAGGGAATATAATTATAACCTACAAAGGTAATACGGTATTTCCCTGGAGCAACGAAAGCATGCTGAGGGGATTGCTCCACAGAAGTATTACCATCTCCAAAATCCCAGTACCACTTATCTATATTGCTCGTAGAAGTGTTCTGAAATCGATAGTAGTGATTTTGACAAAGGATGGTATCTGATATAAATGACGCGACATGCGATATAGCCGGGTCAATGCTAAATGAAATAAACGTATCACAAAACCGTGATGCATCGCAGGGGCCTGCAATACTTATATTGAGTAAATAAGGTCCGGGTAGAAGCTTCAACGTATCTGTCCTACCCGAAACAAAGGCATATTTTATAAGATTGTACTCCTTATCAAGCCATGAAAGCAGATAACTGGTGGTATCTCCATCAGGAAACCGGGCTATAGCATATACGCTGTCTGCTAGTGTACATCCTTTTAAGACGGATATTTGGGGCAGCGGATACTTGTAAACATGATACGTATCAATATACATATCGCACTCTTTGGTAACTGACACCCAATAAACACCTGCTTCACTGACACTTAAAGAAGATGCTGTGTCACCATTGTACCACAAGTACCGGTGATTACCCCTATATTGTAACGTAGTATCGGAAAAACAAGTCTGGATGCAAAAAGACCTGTAAAAAGTATCTACAGGTTTATAAACTGCCGCGGGAACCTCACTCCCGAAACCCAAATGATGCCATCTGAAATTATTGAGTACATTTTGCTCAAAATTGCACAATAAACCTAATGCATCAGGACTATTTATTCTACATAAATTTTGATTGCTTCCAGGCTGGCCGGGCTGATCTCTGAGCACATAAATTCTGCCATCTGGCCCATGTCTCATTAAGCTCCCTCTGCAACTATCAATTAGCGTACGGGAGTTGATAATACTTGCCATGGTGGGTAAGATAAGGTTATACTGAAATAGTTGGTAAATACCGCGTATGCCGGGAGCAATTTGAGCATATAACTTGGAACTGTTGGGGGAAAATATAGCAGACCTGCAATATAAACTACTGTTTGATGGTGTTAGCAGGATCGGATTTTTCACCATGCCGGTTAAAGGATCAAAATCATATAGTTCCAAATTTCCCTGACGATTGGTATCAGGGAAATTGGCTAATGCTATCTTACGCCCATTAGGGGCAACTGCAATCATGCCAATGAAAGACCACTCTGTTCCTCCGGAGGAAGCATCCACGTTAGGAATAAATGAACCGGTAGTGGATACTACCGGGCTTGCGCGCACACCACTACAGCTGACTTCAAATGCCTTGAAAACAGCATTTGTCCGGGAGTGTACCAATACCCATACATTACCATTATCCCCTGTTATTGCTGCCATACCTTCCAGTAGCATGCTATCCAGTAAAATACCTTTCTGATGGAGCACTACAGCTCCATTGCCGTTATTCAGAGACATATCCACAAGACTGTAAAATAATTTACCCATATCATCAAACGTTTCCGATTGAGTCAGGGAGAATACAAAGTAGCGATCATCAGACCAGGGAATAATTAATGCTCCTTGTACAGTGCTGCCGGTAACGCTTCTTTGGTTGCTATTCTGATGAACGCTTCCGGTAAGGGAATCTCCATGGAGCATGATATTGTGATTTCTATCCCAAATAGTACTGCCTTCGGTATAAAAAAGCAGCTTCCCTGAATGATCTGAAACTGTTGCTGCTGCTTCTATCGTGGACATTGAAGTATTAAGCACCGCAGGGGTTGTACTGTTCGTGAAATATATTCCTGTATTGAATCCCAGAGCCCAATGGCAATTTCTTGGGCTGTTGTATTGACAATAACTACTGACTGAAGATAGCAGTATCAAAAATAGCGGGTACAATATACGCATATATATGGCTATCTATTCCTTAATGATTTTAGTAACTTTTACCAGGTTCCCGTTTTTATCAGTAATGTGCAACAAGTACATACCTGCAGCCAAATTTTGCACAGGAATAGCCTTCGCATTTTCTATATGCAAAACCCTCCGGCCGTCAAGACTGCAAAGATATACATGCACTTCATCAGTGCTACTAATATGAATTAGGGTACTTACAGGGTTAGGAGCAACTCTGACGAAGGATGCGGAATTATTATCGATATGAATTGATGATGCCGGAACGTTGGTAACTTTGTACACGTCTGAAATACCCACACATCCTTTATCATTGACAACCCTCACTTGGTAATCTGCATTTTCCTTTACAAGATAAGTAGGGTAAGTTGCTCCCGGGATTTCTTCGCCGTTTTTAATCCATTGATAACTGACATAAGCATCCACAAGACCCAGCAGAAATTCATCGATGGTAACAACAGGAACTAGTTCATAGAATGTTAAGTCAAGCGTGATGGTGCTGTCACAAGCCACGGTATTAAGTATATGTTGTGTATATATGCCATCAGATGTGTAAACTGTTCCGTTCAGAGTATAACTTTCTTTACATTCTTTAACCCTGAGATAAGAAGATGTGGTATCGTAACAGGTTAGCTTTAACAGGAAGGCGTCAGCATATGCCTTTGAGGTAAGCATAACAGGGCTTCCTCCAGTGTTAAAGTCAACTGATCCGTTAAACCATCCACTCAAATACAGACTACCTGTATTACTGGCAACAATGCCAGCTCCAACGCCATTCCCGCCCCTCTCACTGATTCCTTCCATGTATTTTACCCAAATGTAATTACCGTTTGAATCGTACCGGGCTATAAATATATCATCGATTGCCCTGGCTCCGGAAGAAGGTAGCCAAGCCACACCTGGTCCGGGATCAAAATTAGCTATGCCCCAAAAGTATCCTGTAATATATGCATTACCCAATGCATCTAAAGCCAGAGCAGTACTAGAAATCCCGTAATTATTCGTATTCCCTTTCCCTCCCACATTTTTGGTCCATAGAAAATTGCCGGTTGCATCATATTTCACTAAGAATCCTGTTACATTTCTTTCCCCTCCGATAAGGATGCCACTGCCCGAATTAAAGTCTGCTGTATCAAAAAATCTTCCAAATACATATACATTACCTGCCCTATCAAGCGCTACATCCATTCCTATATCAGAAAGCTTTCCGCCCATCCTTTTAGCCCAGAGATAGTTACCATTAGCATCGTACTTAGCCAGAAACGCATCAAACAATCCTTTAGAGGTAAGTGTAGCAGCCCTAGTTGTATCAGGATTAAAATCCACATCCTGTTCAAAATGCCCGGTAATGTATACCTCACCTGCAGTGGTTAGCGCCATTCCATAGCTTACATCAGTACCAGCACCACCGATCCTGTTGGTCCAAAGGGATCGGCCATCCGGATCATATTTTGCCAAAAAAACATCATAATTTGCCACATAGGTAGCATATACATTTCCAGTATAATCTACAGATATGGCTTGCCCACCATAATCGCTTTCTATACTTTTAGCCCAGAGATATTTACCATCAGTGTCATACTTGGCAATAAATGCCTGACCTCCACTAATCGATACTAGGTTAGCTATGCTCGGCCCCGGGTCGAAATCGGCGGTATCCATATAAAAGCCGGTTATATAAACATTTCCCGCTTTATCAACGGCTACCTTATTACAGTCGTCCCGAAAGTATCCCCCCATATTTATAGCCCATATGTACTTGCCATGGCCATCATATTTAGCTACAAAAATATCTTGTTCACCGGCTGCTACAAGATTAGCTGTACCAGCACCAGGATCGAAATCGACAGTTCCAAAGAAATAGCCAGCCATATACACATTTCCGGAGTCATCTAACGCTATAGTCCTTGCCATATCGCCAAATACACCTCCTATACCATGAACCCATTCCAGGTTGACTTGCTGTGCATGCACCTGCGCTGAGACTATTAACAAGCAGTTTAGAGTAAGCATTTTTACACTATTAATATAGCCTGATAGTAGTTTTTTAGGGCCATTGCACTGACTTATAGTGTTCTGAGCACCGTTGGATTTTTTGTTCATTTTAATTTTTTTTTTAGAATAATTAGTCTCCATTTCACAATATCCTTAGAGAAATAGCACCTATACATTAATATTTAATTAAAAAAACTGACACCATTCTGCCACTTATCTATTCTTTAACGAATTTTAGTTGCAACACATGCCCATCTTCACTCACTTCCACGAAGTAGACACCTGCTGAATATTGCAGTATATCCATGGAGAAGTGAGTGCCATATTGATTAATCCGCTCCTCAATCAATTGCCCGACTACATTTACCATTTTTATAGTGGCATTTTTCAAAGCCTTCCCGGCCTGTATGTTCAATCTGTTATGGCCGGGATTGGGGAAGATTTGTATTACATTACCAGCATATAACTCATCAATTCTACTTTCCACTTCTACTAGAATACAATCCGAGGTATCAATACATGAATTGCTGGTTATTATGACAGCGTAATGGCCATTATGTTTCGGTGTATAATGCTGACTGTTAGCACCTGTGATGGCTATGCTACTATCGCAATTTAACCACTGATAGCTATCCGCACTATTGACGATAAGGGTAGTACCATTTTTAGTTACAGATGCTTCCGCATTGTTGATCGTTAGCTTTAAGGTCATGATACTGTCGCAACCGTCCAGATTTGTAAATATGGTACTGTAGGTACCGCTATGCCAATACACCGTATCATTAAACATAAAACTATTACAAGTCTCATAGCTTAATAAGTGGGTATTGTGATAAGCAATGTTGATATCGTAAGTAATACTACTGTCGCATCCTTTGCTGTTATTATAGGATTGCGTATAGATGCCACTTGTGGTATAAGTTACTCCATTAAAGGTAGCTGAATCACAGTAGTCACCCTTTATTACAGGATTATCAGATGTATTTCCGGTAATAGTGAGTGTAAGCTTATAAATACTGTCACACCCTGATGCTGATATAAAGGTATCTGCATATTCTCCTGTTTTTGTATAGGTGATCCCATTAAAAGTATAACTGTCACAAATTGATTCGAAGAAAGAGACAGTGACTTCACAATGCTGCTTCAGCTTGAGGAGAAAAGCATCCATGCCACCTGCCGAGGTAAATGCAGCGGTGTCAGGTCCAGGGTCGAAATCGGCTACCTGGTTGTACCATCCGGTTGCATATATGCCCCCCCTACTATCTACAGCCAATGCATTAGCATTTCCGCCCACGCCTTTTGCCCATTGATTACTGCCATCGGCATCATACCGGGCTATAAATACATTCTCCCCGCCCGAAGCATTCAGATTATTGTTGCTATTACCAGGATTAAAATTTTGTAAGTAGTTACCTGTTACATATATGTTGTCCGACCCGTCCACAGCAATATCCCAACTATGGTCTGCAAGATTTCCACCTGCATTTTTAGCCCACATATAAATGCCGGACGGGCTATACTTAGCTATAAATACATCCCAACTCCCTGATGAAGTAAGAGATCCGCCAGTCCCGTTAATATTAAAATTAGCCGTTCCCTGAAAATCTCCGGTAATGTACACATTACCGGTAGCGTCAAGCGCCACTCCTCGTCCCTCATCATCACCATCGCTTCCCATATTTTTAGCCCACAGATAATTACCGCTGGTGCTATACTTGGCTAAAAATATATCTCTGTTTCCGGCCGAAGTAAGATAGCTGCCGAATAGACCGCCAACATTAAAAGTCGCTCTTCCCTCGAAATATCCGGTCATGTACACATTTCCTGAAATATCCACAGCTAGCCCATTACTATGATCTGCGCCACTCCCACCCATATTTTTAGCCCATAGATAAGTACCATTGGTATCGTATTTAGCCAAAAAAATATCATTACCTCCTCCAAGAGGACTAAGGGTACCACCGGTACCTCCGGGGTTAAAATTGATAGACTGAGTGTGAAATCCGGAAACATACACATTACCACCGGTATCTACGGCAACACAATGTCCCTCATCATCACTTCCTCCTCCCATACTTTTTCCCCAGAGATATCTACCATTGGAATCATATTTTGCTAAAAATGCATCTCGGAAAAATGGTACTATTGCCGGTGTAAAAGATGCTGTACCCGTGTCGGGATCTAAATCTATTGTCCCGGAAAATGTTCCTGTAAGAAAAATATTCCCCCGGGGGTCTACAGCAATTCCATAAGCGCTCGCGCTACCATTGCCACCTATACTCTTTGCCCAGATATAATTGCCCTCACTATCATATTTAGCCAAAAAAATATTTTGGTTACTTGAGGCTGTTAACACACCACCGGGCCCAGAAGGATTGAAGTTCGCGGAACCTCCAAAATAGCCTGTAACAAATACATTACCACGAGTATCTACAGCCACCGCCCGTCCCTGATCATGCGTAACACCACCTACGCTTTTAGCCCAGGCATAAGTAGCATCCTGCGCATCTACCTGTACATAATTGATCAACAATAAGCATAAAATAATATGCCGTATGTCAATTTTTATAGTATTCCTACCGACTTTTCTAGGTGTACAATTTCGGTTCAGTGCACGTCGTTCAGCATCAATATTTACGTCACGACCGGATCGACCTAAGTTGAATGTTAATTTTTGATTCATTTGTCTCCTGTTTTATTTACCAAAAAATATTAGCTACATTGTGTCTTTAATCCTATGCATTCGGTTATTGTAGTGATCTAATTTCACTTTATTTAAAACAGTCCGAAAAGAATTAATGGCCAAAGTTCCTAATACTCAATAGGCTTACCTATAGTATAACTACCCAATTTCCTAAATAACAATCAGTACAAGTACTGAATATATTGGCTCTGGAAAAATGAAAATGAATGGAGCAGTAAAGTATCTAATTTTATAATTATCTTTGGTTATTCCGATCGGATAATTATGATAAAGTAGACCCTATTTTCTATTTTTCACGATACTACCTACACCACTTTATATCCTAAGTTGATGCTGTATGCATAGAAAACTTACTATACTAAGATATGATAGAAGGGTATTTATCCTATGCCTGCTCTCCTTTAAAGTATTTCATGGAATGCCCCCCTCTGGATGGACACCTAACACATTCTATGTACCTAAAGACCCCATTTCCATAATGAAACTAATTTCAAGGGCCAGAGCAGTAAAACAGGATAATCCCGATAGCTCTTTAATATATCTTAACCAAGCGCTGTCAAGGAGCCGGGAGACTGGCTACGCCGATGGGATCGCCTTCTCACTTTATGGAATTGGGCTGGCATACAGTATCAAAAGTCTATTCGACAGTTCCATAGAAGCCAACAAAGCAGCTATATTTTTTTGTAAGCAATTGGAAAAACATTCTGATCTAAGGGCTTCTATATATAGCAATATAGGCCACTCTTATTATCTTAAGGGCAATTATACTTTGGCAATTTCCTATTTTGACAGCTCTGTCAAAACAACTTCCCAGAATAATCTCACTAAAGAAGGAAGAAGCCTCGCAGTAACACTAAATAATATTGCAGCTGTACATGAAAAACTAAATCAATGGGAACAAGTACTCATGTATCTTAACCAGGCAGAGCTAATATGCAGGAAGGGGAATTTTGACATACAGTTAATGATGACCCTCACAAATAAGGCTGCTTACTATTACAGCATGAATGAAGATAAAAGATCGGAAGTCTATTATAAAGAAGCATTAAAACTACCCTTTTATAAAAATCATACGGAATCAGTAGCCTTTCTCATAAATGCAAAATCAGGTTTTGCGCGGTTAAAAATCCGACAGGGAAAACCTAAAGAAGCCTTAAAATTGTTGCATGAAATTGACATAATGGATAAAACAGCTTATAAAGAAACTTCTTCCATAGCCCCGGCTCATCTCAAAGGCTACGCGTATCTGCAATTAGCAGATTATGCAATGGCTGAAACCTATTTAATTCAGTCTTTAAAAGAGTCATTAGCATTCAATGTATTTTATAATCTTAGTAATATCCACAAGGCTTTGTCTCAGCTTTATGATTCAACCGGAAATTACAAAAAAGCCTTAATACATTTTTATCAATATGAACGAATTAAAGATAGTTTGCTCAGTAAGGAAAAGATACGGGACATTAATGATATAGACACTAAATATCGTACGGCGGAAAAGGACAGAGATATCGCCCGGCAGAAACTGTTGATTAATGAACAAAAAGATCAACTAACAAAAAGAAATATCTGGATGGTAGGTATGTCTATAGGTGTTTTCTTTGTTTTGGGAATGTTTGTGACAAGAAACAGGATCAACCGGCAAAAACAGGAAAGCCAGATCAAAGAAATTCAAATTCTCAAACAGCAAAACGACATTCATAACAGGGATCAGGAAATTGATCATCTTAAGGCAATCATGCAAGGTGAAGAAAAAGAACGTATACGTATTGCCAGAGACCTTCATGATGGTATTGTTAGCCAGCTATTGGCCATTCGTCTGCATTTCAAAGGTACACTACAAGACAAAAGAGGCTATATCCTTGAATCGGATGATTTTAATGACACCTTGCATTATTTGGAAGAAGCCACCAAAGAATTACGTATCACTGCGCATAATCTAATGCCGGAAACCGTATTGCAAAATGGGTTCATAGCTGCTTTACAAACCTATTGCAGCAAAATGATGGAAGCAACGTCAATTAGAATCGAATTTCAACACCTCGGATACCGCCAATTTTTAGATCCAAACATAGAATTATCTTTATACCGAATTATTCAAGAACTCGTACAAAATGCGATCAAGCATGCACAATCGGATTACGTGCTGGTTCAAGTACAGGAACTACCTCACCTTTTAGCCATAACCGTAGAAGACAACGGTGTAGGTTGTCCAGATGAAAGAATAAAGTCCAGTGCGGGAATGGGATTGAAAAGTATTTTTGCCAGGGTGAGGGTAATTAATGCACAATTGAGCGTTTCCAGCAAACAAGGCGTGGGCACAACATTTTATATAGAATTGGAACAGAATATCGAGGAATAGACACAATATAAGTAATATTAAACACAGCTATGCAAAAGTCCTTGAGTATTGAAAATACGACCTCTTAATATGTCTATACGAATTACAATAACCGATGATCATCCTCTCGTTGTAAGCGGATTAAAAAAAATATTACAATCATCTCATCACATTGAGGTTGTAGCTACCTATAGTTCCGGAAAAGCCCTGCTAGACGGCTTAAAAGTATTTTTGCCAGACGTTATACTTACAGATTTACAAATGCCGGGAAAGGTATATGGAATCGACTTAATCCGAAACATTCGTGCCACCTATCCACAAACACCCATACTAATCTTATCAGGTCAGGAGGCATTATTTAATGTGCAGGATATGATGGCTGAAGGTTGTATGGGATACCTGCTAAAAAATGCTACAGATCAGGAGATGCTTGTACAAGCTATAGAACAAGTATATAAAGGTGAATTATACCTCGAACCGTTATTAAAGAATGAGTTATTACGGGAGGTGTTCAAAATTAAAAAGGAAAGAAACAGGGTAAATAGTACATTATCCAGAAGGGAAAAAGAAGTATTGGTATTAATTGCAAAAGGTTATTCCAGCCAGCAGATAGCAGATGAACTATTTCTAAGTATACGTACAATTGATAGCCATCGTATAAGCTTGCTTCAAAAACTAAATGTAAAAAATGTTGCGACTCTTCTACGAAAAGCATTGGCAACCGGCCTCATAAAATAGCGAAGACTATATATTTGTCTCCCCCCAAAAAACAGACATAGAAGGAGCATATAAATTTATGCAGCCTTTGCAGTGCTCGGTCAGCGAGAAGCGTTGCTGTTTTCGCATAGATCTCAGCTCTATCATGTCGATAAATTTTACATGCTTATTATTTCAGTATCAACGGATCAATGTAACATCCCCTTTCTGATAGTATTTTTTCCATAGGACTCCCCCCTCATAATATAAATCATAAAAATAAGTTCCTATATCAGAAGGATGACCCTTGTAGCTACCGTCCCAACCTTGTCCAAAAGTTGTGCTGGAGAATACACGCTCCCCAAAGCGATTGTAAACATTGAAAGAATATCTCGTTACAGAACAACCGGATGCTACTAAAGGAAGAAAAAAGTCATTAATACCATCACTATTAGGTGAAAAAGCCGTTGGTATATGGGGTCCACATTCACAATCTATTGACTGAATGTTCAAGCTATCAAAAAGGATACAGGGTAAGTCAATCAATTCAACCCAATATAATCCTTGAGCATCTATGCGAATAGAGGGACTACTAGCTCCTGTACTCCAATGTACTTCTATATCCGGAGAAAAATCAGTCGCATAAAGATTCATACTAATTTCGTCTCCATTACAGAAAAATGTATCGGGTCCTAATTCAAGAAATGTTTGGTGTATCTGTATCGTATCAGTAGCCTTACATCCGCCTTGCATAACCTCTACCCAGTAATTACCCGCCTGCCTTATTCGATAAAATCGATCTGAAGTTCCGTCCTGCCAACGGCATCTGGCATTTGAGAAAGGCACCTCTAAATCCAGATATGAATCGGGATGATCGCAAAAAATCAAGTTACGATCCGGCCCGAAAGAAAATCTAAGATCTAAACCCGAAACATGAAAGGTATCTGTATGAATGACACAAGCCGTATTGCGATACTTCACCCAGTATGTGCCTGGGCTGTTGATTTCCCTTTCGCTTACTTTAAGGCCATCATCCCACTCATATAGTAAAAAACCGGGAGGAGCGGACAATGACTTAACGACATATCCACTATCTAATGAACCACATATAGTGTCAAATATAGAAGAGGCTATATGATGAATTTCGGGTGTAACTACATCAGGGCAAAATCCATGGCCGATAAATGTTCCCTGAACCAAATTTACTGCATCGCGCTCGAAATCACATCCAATACCAGCGACATTGGGTTGATTAATTCTATCTATACTACGTCCAAGCACCTTTGAAACGTATATAGTGTCCTTATATAACTTGAGCTTGCCTGTACTGTAACCAGAATTTATCCCACATTCAGAAGACATGATGAAAATTGAATCATATTGACTGATATTATATTGAATAATATCACCTTTGAATATTCGACTTGCATACAACTTACTGTTATCAGGAGAAAAGCAAGTGCCATAAATACGATCCCGGGATATTTGAATACCGTCGGTAACATCACCGGTAATCGGGTCAAATTTAAACAACAATGCGCCCTCCGATGTACCTAACACCACTCTCTGTCTGTCAGAAGAAAAATCCATTCCATTG
The DNA here is from genome assembly GCA_964519735.1 of uncultured Taibaiella sp. Lineage (GTDB taxonomy): Bacteria > Bacteroidota > Bacteroidia > Chitinophagales > Chitinophagaceae > Taibaiella. The sequence continues at coordinate 3,902 of CAZFKK010000010.1, read as the reverse complement.
CGCCAGAAACTGTTCTCTGAAAAATTGAATCTATTACTGTTAAATGTACTATTGGGAATACTAGTGACAGGTGTTGGATCGATACCCTTCTCTGTAATATGCCAAGCCATAAATTTAATCGTGTCCATAACTGCGGGAACAGCAGATGAGTTAGCTAACCGATAAAATGCCGGTGAGGCTACTGTTAACAACCATACATCACAATTATCGCCCGGTATGGCTACCATTCCCTCATGCACCCCAACATCAGTACACAAAGGCACATTTTTCCTACCAGGCTCTATTGCACCTAAACCGTTATTCAGACTCATATCTACCACGGAATAGGAAAGATAAGGCGGAGGTGATGCTACATTATATTCCTCATAGGCCATTGCAGAAAAGACGTAAAACCGCCAGGGTGTATCTATTACTGGAACAATAATCAATCCCTGGGCACTACTATAGGACACTGGATACAATCCTAAACTATTCTGAAGAACAGTATGATCGGGAAGCCTGAGTGTATTATCAAACCCATTACAATAAAAGAGCAGCTTGCCTTTATCACTCGATACAGAAGCGGTATTCTCCACAGAGATTACTGAAGTTTGAAAAGGTACTGGAGTTCCACTGTTAAAATCCAATCCAACTGAGTAGCCAAATACCCATATACTATTCATTTTCAAAAAATCTTCCCGCTGGTTATAGTATTGCGCATGTAAGTGGGTGGAATTAAACCTAAATATTATATCTAGTATTAATATCACTTTTATAGCCGATCTATTGCAGGTATTCATACGATTGTAAAAAAAAATAAAAATAGCTAGTTTTTAAAACTCTAAAGTGGATCACAAATACTGTTCAGAAACAGTAAAATCTACAACCGGACTATTGCTTTACCAGTTTTAATCTGCTCATCATGCTATTTTCATAACCGACATCAATAAAGTAAATGCCAGCTGCATACTCGCTTAGGTCAAGCGTATATTCTTTACCGAAAGAGATCTTATGTTCCTGTAATTGCACCCCTAAGAGGTTAACTACGCGAATCCGTGCATCTTTAAAGAAGTTTTCACTGACTAAGTGTACTATATCATGAGCAGGATTGGGATATAACCGCAGGCCTGGTAATCGGATGCCCATTTGTTTAATGTCGCTTTCGCCCGATATGGATACAGCTATACAAACAGAAGTGTCCCTACATGAGAGGTTAGCCACGATAACGGCATACCGTCCACTTTCAGAGGGAACAAACTCCTGATCCGAAGCTCCGGGAATCGCTGCATAGTTGCGGTCACAATCTACCCACTGATAGCTCGTTGCTGATCCTGCAAGCAATAAGGTATCTATCTGTATCACCTTAGCCTCGATCGTTTCAATAACTAAGTCCAGGCTTACAAGACTATCACAACCATTGGCCTGAGGCAAGCTTATATTATAAAGGCCTGATGTGTGATAAGTTATGCCATTGAATATAAAACTATCACAAGCGTTGACCCGAAAAACTGTTGATTCACTACTTTTATCTATGGTTAAATCATAGGTAATATTGCTGTCACAGCCCGATACATTCTTATATGGCTGTACATAAGTACCAGAAGTCGTATAGGTAATACCATTGAAAGTTGCAGAATCACAATACTGCCCTTTCACAGTAGTATTTACGTTGCTATTAATTGTCAGATTTAACGTAATGATACTATCACAATTCTTTGAATTGGTAGAGGTCTGCGTATAGACGCCACTCGCTGTGTAAGTTTGACCATTAAGCGTGTAGCTATTGCAGGCAGTACGCTCAAGTATACTTGTTGTATTTTTGTTTATGGTGAGTTGAAGCATAATCACACTGTCACACTGACCCGCGTTCTGTATTGTTTGGGTATAAACACCACTACTGGTATAAGTTTGACCGTTGAGGGTATAGCTTTCACAGGATGTTTGAAATAACTGCCGGACTGAGCTATTGTAGATCGTTAGATCGAGCATGATGACACTGTCGCAATTAGCGGCGTTCAACCTTGTTTGTGTATATACACCACTACTGGTATAAGTCTGTCCATTATATGTATAACTATCACAAGCGGAAGCACTAACCTGTGAAAAAGTATTGCAGTTTGATGCATAAGGGCTTAGCTTGAGTAGGAAAATATCCTCACTTCCTGATGCCGTAAGCATGCCATCATAACTACCCGTAGCATCAAAATTAGCAGATCCTTTGAAAAATCCGGTAATATATAGATTACCTTTATTATCCACCGCAATTTTTCGACTCCGATCCTGCAGAGGCCCTCCTGTACTTTTCGACCAGAGATAATTCCCATCCCCGCTATAACCCACAATAAATATATCTTCTCCCCCCTTTCCAACTAAAGTATCCCCGCCTCCATCTGCATAAAAAGACGAAGGTGTTTGCATTGTTCCTGTAACATACACATTTCCTTTAACATCTGTTGATAAGGCATAGCCGTGATCATCATAGATACCCCCCATGACCTTACACCATTGAAATGCCCCCCGGCGACTATACTTTGCCGTAAATGCATCTGGCCTAACTGCAGAAGCACGGCGGGCTACTAGGCCACCATTGCCTCCAGGATTAAAATCCACTGTTGGCGAACTAAGACTTCCTGCGATACAGACATTCTGTTCAATGTCTATGATTATCCCCCAACCATCTTCATTGGCGACACCTCCGATAGCTTTGGACCAGAGATAATCGCCTTCGGTACTATAATTAACAATAAACGCATCAGTACCGCCAGCAGATTTAAGCGTGTCAATACCTTGAACGACGACAGAAGAAAATCTACCGGTAATAAAGACATTTCCCAGGCTATCTACAGCAATTGAATTGCCTATATCATGCCCCACTCCGCCAATACTCTTTGCCCACTGATACGCTCCGTTATCGGCATACTTAGCAATAAATATATCCTGCCCGCCCGACGTGGCAATTATTCCGCCAGCACCACCTGGGTTAAAATCAGCGGTTGAAGAAATGAAATAGCCCGTTAAATATACACTACCCTTATTATCCACAGCTATGTCCATACCCTGGTCGGTAGAACTACCTCCTAAACGTTTAGACCATATGTAATCGCCGACAGAAGAATACTTAGCTACAAATATATCCTGTCCCACAGCAATAAGCGTATCCCTCTTACCTTCAGGATCAAAATTTGAGATTCCGTTAAAATATCCGGTAATGAATATATTCCCTGAATTATCCACCGCTATTCCTTTGCTGATCTCTAATGAAGCCCCACCCAATCTCTTAACCCATATACAATTACCCAAAGAATCAAATTTGCCGACAAAAATATCCTGACTTAATCCTGTAGCAGTAAGCAGCACACTATCTCCACCAGGGTTAAAATTTGCAGTCCCAAAAAAAGAACCTGTTACATATACATAACCTGAATCATCCACAGCGATCGCCTCACCATAATCCACAGGATTACCGTAAGTACCATTCCCTCCGAATCCTTTCACCCAAGAGAATTCAGGAGTCTGTGCTACTAATTCAGAATTGCATAGCAACAGTAAATTAGATACTATGAATAATATAATAGTATTGAAATAAGATGACAAAGGCAGCTTGTAAATAATGTTGAGATCCCTGTACATTTTCTATAATTTTAATATGAATAATACTTCTATTTATCACTATATTTTACCATTTTTGAACTTTCATTAAACCAGGGATATCTACCTCAATAAGGTAACATTCCCCTGATACTCCTCCTGTCGTCCATTATTAAAGCTGACCTCCAACAGGTAAACGTAAACTCCCGATGGTTGCAACCGACCGTTAAACTTTCCATCCCACCCCCGACCTCCTGCATGACTAGTTTCAAAAACAACCTGCCACCATCGGTTGAATATCTGCATACGGAATGATCGCACACTACTTGTTAATA